>DATITY010000426.1:0-5915 GCA_035467235.1 Draconibacterium sp.
CCAGGCACAATCATGACATTTGATTTGGAATCGAAAGCAGCCTGTTTTGCTTTTATGAATAAACTGCAAATCATTCGCCGGGCAACCAACCTGAATGATAATAAATCGCTGATAATTCACCCGCACTCAACCATTTATGCCGAGTTTACCGAGGAGGAAAGAAAAAACGCCGGAATACGTAACACGATGATGCGCCTTTCGGTTGGAATTGAGAACGTGGAGGATTTGATTGCGGATATTAAACAGGCGCTTAGGTAAATAACTTTTATTTAGTGCTCAACCGAAAGAAGTTTGTACTTTAAATTTTGGTCTGTATTAAAAACACATATTACGTTCATAACCGAACTGTCCGCCGTTTAGAATACAAGATGCTGTCTGTCAGACCATTTCCTTCAACATATCTATTTTTTAATCCTTTCTTCAAATTCATTTTTTGGCAACCGGCTGCCAATTTGCAGCAGTAATTCAAGCTTTTCTGCTGCAAATTTTGAATCCATTAAATTAAGTCTTAATTAATTCATCAGGCACAAAAAGAACCCCTTTAACTTCAACACCATCATTAATAGCAGTCTTTCATAATAAACCATCACCCGTAATCAGTGTATAATTGTTCTTTTTTGAATATAGCCAAACCGAACAATCCGGAACCGAAAGTTGAATTATTTCATTTTGCAGAATCATAATTTCTTCAAGTTCACCGTGATTTAACCCGGCAACAATAAGTTTTTAATCTTTAATAAGTTTTTGAACGATTCTTCTCTGTTCTTCCTATTGAATTTCACCGATAACAAAATCGGTTGTGTGAACTTAGAACTGCAACTAAAAAAACATGTCAATTAATTCAGCATGAATTAAATCTATAAAGATGTTTGTATCGTTAACAACTATTTGCATCAAATAAGACATAAAGTGTTTATGAGGGTATTTAACGATTGGTCTGACAGCACAGAAGCTTTGCCAAGTGAGATAAGTTCCTGGGCAAGTCCCTTATATTACAGTTGATTAAAACGGCAGGAAGTTTCAGGTAATGCAAATCTTAGCTCGTCAACCTCACTCCTGAACTGAGGTTTGGTTTTCAAGTGGAAAAAGAAGCTTGAAAATTTTGTCTGGGTAATTATCTCGCAATCTTTTGCCCTATGGATAAATGCTTGTGTGCTGATTCCCCATTCTTTCTGAATTTCGATTAATTCCTGCAAATAGAATCATTTTCTCGACGGGCCAAATTCTGCAATCATTTTACTTTGAGGAATCAGAATGGCTCCGGCATAACGGTTAAAGTCATTTTCAACTTCTTTTTCGGTAAAGTTTTGATTAACCGACAAAAGCAAATGTCCCAACTCATGCAAAAGCGTAAATCGTTTTCGTTCAACAGGGAAATTGAGGTTAACTACGATAACCGGAATTTTATGATCCACAAAACTGGATAAGCCATCAAAATCATGCGGTTCATCCACCTCAACTTTAATAAAATTATTTCCCATAGCCCTTTTCGGGTTTTAACGTCATATCCGGTTCTTCCTCCCGGATTGACTTTTCGCCTTTAAGCTTTTTTTCTCCTCCACAATTTCCTTGCATCGCCAACGGTTGGGTGTTGCTCCACCAACTCGCCCCGGAATGCTTTGGCTAAAATGGCCTGTGGCAAATGTTCTATTTTTTCTTTTAGTTTTTGGTAACTGGCTTCTATTTTATCTGCTTTGGCAAAAAGGGATTCTATTTGATTGACAATTTCTGTTGTTTTTTCTGGTTGGAAGAGCAATGGGTATATTTGATAAAGTTTTAAGTTTAATGATGCATGATTTACCGTTTGTTTTGCATTTTCAAAGAAGTAAGACTTTGCGCTAGCTCCTATAGTATAAAATGAGATTGATGCTGTGATTATTTATTTTTTGAAACACGTGGTTTGGAAGGATTTTTTGTGAAAGATAAAAAAAACAATTGTTGAAAGACAATTGGAGCAGGCTGCCAAACGGGCTGAACAAATTGTAAAATAAGGGTTAAATCAAAGTTCATTATTCAATCTTTATTTAGACCGATTCTACCAGATTCAGGATTAATTGTACATTTGCAGCTACTTTTTACAAAAACAATATTGGAACAAAAATATGGCAGCAAAAAATCTTCCTTTTTCAAAAAAACAAATTGAAAAGATAATTGAAACCAATCCCACCCCGTTTCATATTTACGATGAAAAAGCGATGCGCGAAAACGCGCGTTATTTTAAAAATGCATTTTCGTGGAATGAGGGATTTAAGGAATATTATGCCATAAAAGCCGCGCCAAATCCATACCTTATGAAGATTTTAAGGGAAGAAGGTTTTGGTATCGACTGTAGTTCAACTGCCGAACTGGAACTCGCCAAACGCCTTGGAATGAGCGGTGATGAAATTATGCTGACATCGAACGATACACCTGCAAGTGAATTTCAACTGGCAAAAGATTTGGGCGCGATTATCAATCTCGACGATATTTCGCATATTGAATATCTTGAAAAAAACGTTGGCTTGCCCGATACCATATGCATGCGTTACAATCCTGGCGATCTGAAACAGGGAAACCTTATAATCGGTCACCCCGAAGAAGCAAAATACGGATTCACCCATGAACAAATGATTGAAGGGTACGGCATTCTGAAACAAAAGGGAGTGAAACATTTTGGAATTCATACCATGGTTGCTTCCAACGAGTTAGACCCTGATTACTTTGTCGAAACTGCCGAACTGCTTTTTAAATTAATTGTTGAAGTATATGAAAAAACAGGGGTAAAAATTGAATTCGCCAACCTGGGTGGCGGCATTGGAATACCGTATAAACCAGAACAAAAAGCGGTTGATTTGGAATATGTCAGCGCCGGAATAAAAAAATTATATGATGAAATGATAGTTCCAAATGGTTTAGCACCTTTGAAACTCTATTTTGAATCGGGTCGCGCCATTACCGGGCCTTACGGATATTTGGTAACTAAAGTGCGCCACATTAAAAACACCTTTAAAAAATTTGCCGGACTTGATGCCTGCATGGTAAATTTAATGCGCCCTGCCATGTACGGCGCCTACCATCACATTACCGTGGTAGGAAAAGAAAACAAAGAAGCAAACGTAAAATACGACATAACGGGTTCACTGTGTGAAAACAACGACAAATTTGCTATCGACAGATTGTTGCCGGAACTGGAACCCAATGATATTCTTGTGATACACGATGCCGGGGCTCACGGTCATTCCATGGGTTTTAACTACAATGGCAAGCTTAAATCGGCTGAATTACTTTTAAGAGAAAATGGCGATGTGATTGAAATCCGCCGTGCAGAAACCATTGACGACTACTTTGCAACGCTATATTTCGAAGGATTGAAAGATTTTACAGTTTAACCAATACAACAAAATATTTACAGAAGGCCGGAATGAAACCCGGCCTTTTTAGTAAGTTTGTTTTATTACAAAATCGCAATGAGAATAGGATTTGATGCAAAACGCGCTTTTTTAAACGCTTCCGGTCTGGGAAATTACAGCCGTAATACAATCAATGCTTTGTATCACTATTCAAAAAATAATCAATTCGTTTTATATACACCAGAAATCAAAGATGGGCTTATTGAAAACTATAAACAGTTCGAAGTGCATTCGCCTGAAAGTTCGGTTGCAAAAATTTTCAACTCAGTTTGGCGGAGTAATTCAGCAAAACTTTTAAAGAAACATCAAATCGATATTTTCCACGGGCTGAGCAACGAATTGCCACATGGAATCCACAAAACAAATATTCCCGCTGTAGTTACCATTCACGACCTGATTTTTATGCGTTTTCCTGAATTTTATAAAACAATCGACAGGAAAATTTATCGTTCAAAGGTAAAATATGCCTGTTCTTCGGCACGAAAAATAATCGCAATCAGCGAACAAACAAAAGAAGATATTTTCCGGTTTTTTGATGTTGATCCAGTCAAAATTGAGGTAGTTTACCAATCGGTTTCACCTGTGTTTTTTGAACATGAAAACACTGAAAACCTGCGTTCGAAATACAATCTTTCTGAGCGGTTTATTTTATCGGTTGGGACACATGAACCACGCAAAAACCAGCTTTCCATTATAAAAGCTATTCATTCAGAAAAAATTGACATTCAACTTGTAATTGTTGGAAAATCGACTTCTTACACCAAAAAACTCATCCGGTTTATTACCGAAAATAAAATGGAGACACAGGTGAAATTTCTGAACAGTATTTCGGAAAAAGATTTGGCCGGACTTTACCAAATGGCGAGCCTTTCAATTTATATCTCTTTTTTCGAAGGCTTTGGATTGCCGGTTATTGAATCGATGGCCAGCGGTTGCCCGGTGATTACTTCCAATGTTTCGTGTTTGCCCGAAACTGCAGGCGGAGCAGCCATTTTGTGCGCTCCAAACGATTTCAGTGAATTGGGAATGCAAATAAAAACACTTCTTGAAAATGAAAATCTGAGAAACGATTTAATTCAAAAAGGTAATGAAAGGACCAGGTTATTTCACCCTGAATATTTTGCTGAAAAAATGATTTCTTTGTACACTGGAATTTTATCCTGATTAGAATGCACGACGATATTAAAAAAGCACTTGAAGTTTTAAAAAACGGGGGTATAATTTTATATCCAACGGATACCATTTGGGGAATAGGCTGCGATGCCACCAACGAAAAAGCTGTAGAAAAAATATATAAAATAAAAAAACGCGAAGACACCAAAAGCATGTTGGTGCTAATGGAAAACCCTGCTTTACTGGAACGCTATGTAACAGAAGTACCAGAAATTGCCTGGGATTTGGTTGAAATAGCCACAACTCCGTTAACCGTAATTTATCCTAATGCAAAAAACCTGGCTAAAAACCTGATTGCAGAAGACGGAAGTATTGGAATCAGATTTACAAAGGAAGCTTTTACAACGCAGCTTTTGCAAAGGTTTCGACGTCCGCTGGTTTCAACATCGGCAAATATCAGTGGTGAAAAATCTCCTGCTTTTTTTGATGAAATTTCAGAAGAGATAAAAAAACATGTGGATTATATTGTTGAATACCGGCAAAACGACAATACTCCTGCGCTGCCTTCGAGTATCATCAAACTGGGAGTTGGCGGGCAAATAGAAATCATCAGAAAGTAAATTTAGTCATAGCATGACTTGGAGTCATACTATGACTAAATGCAAATAAAAAGCCGGCTCCTCTCGGAACTGGCTTTCTCAATCGCGACAAATTAATTCTTATTTCTTTTTTAAAAGATCACGGATTTCAGCAAGTAATACTTCTTCGTTTGTTGGTGCAGGTGGAGCTGGTGGTGCAGCCGGTACTTCCACTTCTTTCTTTTTCAAACTGTTCATGAATTTAATCATCATGAATATAGCCATGGCAATAATCAGAAAATCGACCGTAACCTGAATGAAATTTCCATAATTAATAGAAACGGCTGCCGTTGTAACCGCACCGGCGGCATCCAACACAGGTTCTTTAAGAATAATTTTTAAATCGGTAAATGACACTCCACCCAAAAGCAGGCCTATTGGAGGCATAATAACATCGGAAACAACCGAACTAATGATTTTTCCAAAAGCTCCTCCAATGATGATACCCACTGCCATGTCTACAACGTTTCCGCGCATGGCAAATTCCTTAAATTCTTTAACAATACTCATGATTTTGATTTTTTAGTTAGTTATTAAGGGAAGAAAGTTAATCAATTTATTGAGAAGATGAAACAAATGTAACATAAAAAAAGCCGCTGTAATTTTATACAAGGGCTCACTCTATGTTTAAAATCCACTATCGTTCTTTAACACTGCCCGAGCCTGACACCGATGAATCAATGGATGGATTTCCACTGTAATAAACATTTCCGGAACCTGAAATTCGGGCTTTTATTGCTCCGTTTGAAACAACATAACAATTACCCGAACCTGA
>DATITY010000427.1:0-3202 GCA_035467235.1 Draconibacterium sp.
AACAGAAAATCACCGGGAGTTTGTATTTTCCAACAGGGAAAAAATGCCAGTTTGTTGTGCGTTACATTAACCAGGATGTTTTTGAAACGTACAATGTTTACTCAGGCGGGGTAATCAGCAATTCAATGGAGTATAAATACATAAAACACACCTTTACAACAGGGATATCATGGAATTTTTAAGAAGAAAAATTAATTTACTGATTTTAATAATTGCCGGTTTTTCATCGGTAGCACAGGAAAACCAACAGACTTTGGAAACGGCTTTTGCAAAAAGTTATGATTTTGAAAAAAGTGGCGATTTTAAAGCAGCAGCCGACGTTTTGAAAAAAGTTTTTGACGAATCGTCTTATGAACTCAATTTACGATTGGGCTGGCTGAATTACAACGCCGGACTTTTTGATGAGTCGGTTATTTTTTACAGTAACGCTCAAAAATTAAAGCCCTATTCCGAGGAAGCACGATTCGGGTTGATTTTGCCCAAAGCCGCGCTGGGACGCTGGAATGAAGTGATTGAACTGTACAATAAAATACTGGAAATCAGTCCGAACAACACGGTGGCTTTGTACCGGCTCGGATTGGTTTATTATGGCCGCAAGGATTACAACAAGGCGCAACCGCTGTTTAAAAAGGTGGTCGATTTATACCCGTTTGGTTACGATGGGCTGCTGATGCTGGGTTGGACTTCCTACTTTCTTGGAAATTATCCGCAGGCAAAAGTGCTGTTTAACAAGGTGTTGCTGTACAATCCCGGCGATAAATCGGCAAAAGAAGGGTTGCAATTGATAAAATAAAATCTAAAAAACATGAAAACAAAACTTTTAACAACAATTCTCCTGCTGGCCGCATTTGTATTGCAGGCGCAGGTTACCCTCGACAAAAAATACGACTATTCCACTTCGGTGGTGAAACTGGAAACGCTCGGTTACAAATATTACCTGATGGATGTTCCGCTCGGACAATGCCGGATTTACAACACCGACCACTCGCTGTTTAAAACCATTAATTGCAATGTTCCCAGCAGTTTTTACCTGTCGGATATTAAATTCCTTTCGGAGAAACTGTTTGACAGCGATGCGGGAATTGAACTTCTTTGTACGTTTTACAAATACTATTCATCTCAGAATTATTATGAATATGACAGCAAAATTATTAACGACGACGGGTCACAGATCGCATTTATCGACGGGTCTCTCTATAATTACGTCAATAAAACAGATGATAATACATACAAGCTTTTTTCATATTGTTATGATTTTTCAATTTTCCCTGAAAAGGTATGGACCAGCATTTACAGTTTACCGGGCAGCCCAACAGTGAGTGCAATGATGATTAAAAACGAACCTGACATTTTGCTGAATGCCTTTCCAAATCCGGCAACCCAATCGCTGAAAATTGCTTATGCTTTACCTGAAAACATCAACCAGGCAACGCTGCACCTCATCGACAATTCAGGCAAACAGGTGGAACAGTTTATTGTTGACAACCACACTGACCATTTGATGCTCGATGTAAGCCGTTATCAAAGTGGTGTTTACCATTATTTTATTGAATACGCGAGTACAAAAACCCCGGCGAAAAAGTTGGTAGTCCGGTAAAACTTGCAATTTTCTAATTCAAAATATTTGGTACAGCGTAGAGCGGGTAAACCTTTATATTTTCATATTCGGCAAAATTCTCCAAAGAAATCCGGCATCCATATTTCGCCTTCTTTTCTTTCAGAAACAGAAACATGCTGTTCATCGAACCTTTTGTCCCCGATTTAACCTCAAGGGGAACGATATCATTTTGTTTCTGAATAAGATAATCCACTTCAGCATTACTGTTTAGTGCTTCCCGATGCCAGTAAAACAACTCTTTTTGCTCATAACAGGAAGTATTTTTTACGATTTCGAGCCCAACAAACTGCTCTGCAATTTCACCTTTGTTTATCAGATCAAAACCATCGCCTAAAAGTAATTCCGAAATATCCAGTTGCATTAATCGCTGAAACAACCCTGTGTCAATTAACAACATTTTCCTTTTTTTAAGATTAACTTCCGCTCCCAAAGGAATTCCGTTTGCTGAAGTATGAGTAACAGGTATAACCAGGCCAGCCATAATCAGTAATTCAAGGGCCTCTTTAATCTGTGCAGTATTCAAATTTTGTGAAGCTTTTGTATAAACAAATTTTCCTCCTGCTTGCTGCACAACCGAATCAAAAACTTCCCTGATACGAAGTGAAGGAATTTTAACCTTATATTTTGCGAAGTCGTTACGAAAAGAAATAATTAAATCATCCAAAACTCTTTGGCATTCCCTTAAATCATTTTTTGTTACGTAATTTCTGACTGCTTCGGGCATTCCCCCGATAATCAGAAACTTCTTCAGTAAAGTCAGTAATTTGTCATGAAGAGGCCCGGCCAGCGGATTTTGGGCATCAGCTATGCTTTTTAACTCACGTAGCTTTTGTTGCCCGACTGCATCAAGAAATTCGTCGAATGACAAAGGATACATAAAAATTGAGCGAATTCTTCCCACACCAAATGATGGTATTTCAGACAATGCAAATTCAAGCAACGAACCTGCCGCAATTACATGGAGCTCCGGCATTTTTTCGTAAAAAAAACGCAATGATGAAATGGCGGGAATACACGATTGGATTTCGTCAAAAAAAAGTAATGTTTCTCCCGGAATAATTTCTTTATCAAACATTAACGAAAGATTTTCGCATAAAACCTGCGGCGTTAAATCGCCATTAAAAAGTGAATGGATTTTTTTATTCTCTTCAAAATTAATTTCGAGGAAACTCCTGAAACTTTCCCCAAGTTTTCTAACCGACGATGACTTTCCAACCTGTCTTGCGCCTCTTAAAAGCAGTGGCTTTCTCCCATGTTCGCTTTTCCAAAGCTGTAATTCCTTATCTATTTTCCGAGTCAGATACATTGCTTCTATTAAAAATCAAAGGCAATATTAAACCTTTTTTGTCATTTTTCAAAGGCAATATTGATAATAAAAATCATTTTTCAAAGGCAATATTTACACTTAAAAATCATTTTTCAAAGGCAATAATCTGTCATTTCTGATGTTCAGGTTTTATGTAATTGTTCTATTAGCCTGGTTATCAAAATCGTAATTGAAAATATTCCGGCAAACCAGAACGGAAAACTGGTTAGTGTTTGTGTTTGGTAAATGGCTGTGGCAATGTTCCCGATAATCAGCCA
>DATITY010000428.1:0-3692 GCA_035467235.1 Draconibacterium sp.
TTTGCATTCCCGTCAAATTCAACGCCTCTTACGCGCACCTCTTCCGCATTGGCCAAAAAGCCCCTGTTTACCGATAAATCTGCCAATTGCACCTGTGTCTGGAAATTCTTGATTTTGGTGTTGTAAATGGTTAAGTTGGCAGTGGAAGACGGAGTAGGTGTTGTTTTTATTCCTAACTCAAAATGCAGCACTTCTTCGGGTTTTATTACGGCAAGTTCAATGAGTGGTTTTCCATTCGCACTGGGCAACCCGCCAAGATTAAGCCCCACCGGTTTGAAATTGGTTGCAACAGTTGCATAAGTATTTATATTTTTAGCAGCTTTATAGCTTAAAGTTAGCTGTCCCGAATAGTTTACACTGTCTATTTGAGCCTGAAATTCCTGATCGCTGTAAACCGATTTTTTAATGGCAATCAACGCTGGATCATTGGTTTGTAAACCACCATAAGTTACCCGTTTGAAATCAATATTTTTATCATCGTAATTTACCCTGAAGCCCGGTAACAGGTGAAGTTTATCAGTTATTGCCCAGTCAACCTGTCCAAATAATGCCCCGCTGAAAGTTTTTAAGTTGGGGTACGAATGAATTCCGTAACCATCCAGCAAACCCGGAGTTGCCCACAAAGTGCTGGTTGTACTCTGCGAGAAGCGCCATTGTTCCTTTCCTGATTCTTCAGTGTGCGAACCGTCAGCAGTAAGTTTCTGGCCAAGAGCAAACAAACCAATTACTCCGCTTAAGCGCGACGAAATTTCACCGGCATATCTGATTTCCTGTGACCACTGATTGTGTATTGATGGCGCCTGTGATAAAGCCAGCGCCTGCAGACCGGTAAAATCACGGTCGTTTGACGGGCCCCAGCGCCATTTGCGCCAGGCAGAGGTAGCTGTAAGCGTGCCAGTTCCGATTTTTACATCGAAATTAAGAGAAGCTCCTCCGAAATCCTGGTCACCGCGCCAGGGAGTATCGTGGTCAACTACCCTGTCGAAAGGATTACGGCTTGGCAAATCGTAATTCAAATCTTTAATAATTTGTTCAAATTGCCTGTATGCAGCACGCTGGGTAGGGGCGACTCCGGCAAATACCTGTGCATATCCGTTGGGTCGCTGACGTGAAACATCGCCTGCCAGCGTGATATCAAGTTTGCTTGAAGCCACAATCAGTAACTGTCTGCGAACGCCAAGATTGTTAAGGTCGTTAACATATTCGTCTTTTACAATATTATAGACTGTGCCGTCGCGTTGGGTACCTGTAAACGACAACCTTCCGGCAACCTTTTTGCCGAGCGGGCCCGAAATCGAACTCTTTGCCTGAATGTAACCAGAATTTCCGTAACTAAGTTCAAACCGGCCAACCGGTGTGAAACTAGGTTTTCTGGTCGTGATGTTAAAAGCTCCGGCAGTTGTGTTTTTACCGTAAAGTGTTCCCTGGGGGCCACGTAAAACCTCGACGGATTCCACATCGATAAAATCGAGTGTGGTTGCTCCGGGCCGGGCATAATATACCCCGTCAACATAAAATCCCACACCAGGATCAATACCATCGTTGGTAAGCCCGAATGTCGAGCCTAAACCACGTATGTTCAATGTTGTATTTCTTTGATTTGATGTATAAAACTGAACGGTGGGAACCATTTCCTTTAAACGGTTGACGTTGAATGCGCCGGTATTTTCAACCTGTGCCCCAATCATGGCGGTCATAGGAATTGGAATGTCCTGAATATTTTCTTTTCTGCGCCTTGCAGTAACATAAACCTCCTCGAATGTGTTGTTTGATAAAAGAACAATTCTGAGCGGTTTATTTGTAATTTGCTGAACCTCTATCTCTTTGGGAATTAATCCGACAGAACTAATCTGGAGAACAAAAGGAGGAGACTGTTTTGCATCTAACCTGAAATTTCCATCGACACTGGTAACTGTAAAAACATTGGTGCCTTTTACAACTACTGTAGCCGCAACTACAGGGGCATTTTCGTTGTCAATTACAAGGCCTTCCACAATTGTTTGAGCTGTTGAAATATTTAAAAAGAGGATTGTTGCAATAATTGAAAGTAAAAATCTTCTCATGTTAAATTACTTAAATTGATAAAAAGAAACTTTAATTGTGAATTCTTATACCGCAAAAGTACCGGCATCAAATAACATGAGGAACAGTATAAAAACGTAAAAAATCGCTACGTCTTTATACTTATATAAGATTTAATTGTCTGAAATACAGTGTGATGTATTTGGAATAAAAAACAGTCGTCAAATTTTCAGATAGCCATTCTTTATGGCATAAATCACAAGGTTGGCGGTATTTTTCGATTGAGTTTTCATCAGGAGGTTTTCGCGGTGTTTGTCAACGGTTCGTTTACTTAATCCCAGCCGTTCGGCAATTTCGCTGTTTGTTAATCCCTTACAAATTAACAGCAGAATTTCGGACTCGCGCTCTGTTAATTCTTCGTTAACATTACTCAAACTTATTTTTTGGGGTTGTTTCAGTATGTTGTTCAGAATTTCAATGGAGATGTAACTTTTATCGTTGTAAACATCATTAATCGCTTTCTCAACTTCCTGGAAATTGGAATTTTTTAGGAGGAAACCGCAGGCACCGGCCTCTATCATACTTAAATAGTAATTTTCATCGGAATACATGGACAAGGCAATAATTTTGATGCCCGGTGCAATTTCCTTTGCTTTTTGCGCTGCCTGAATGCCATTCATAACGGGCATTTCAATATCGAGCATGGCAATGTCAACATGGTTTTTCACCAGACCATCAACGAATTGCTGCCCGTTTTCGGCTTCATAAATGTTATCGATGTAATCGAGGTTTGAAAGCAATAGTTTTAAACCTTCCCTGAAAAGGGAATGATCGTCAACGAGATAAACAGAAATATTTTTCATCTCATTATAATTGTTAATTTTTAAAGGTATTCGATGCCAGCCCGACAAAGCCATACTGGCGGGTAACTCGCTTATATCGATCCATCTTTATGACAAAATTTTGTAATGCTCGTTTCATTTTAACGGAAAATAAAATTCAACAGAAAAACCATTTCCTGGAGAGGTTTCAATATGATACATTCCATTCAGCGATTTGGTTCGTGAAATAATATTACTAAATCCCATTCCCGGTATTTTACTGTTTTTGTCCATTTGAAAATTTTCGAAACCACAACCGTTATCTTGGTATTTTGTAATCAGAAACCGGTCTGATTCATTTATTTCGAGTTTGACAACAGAAGGATTTGCATGTTTTATACTGTTGTTAATCAATTCAGAAACAATACGGTAACAACTGATTTTCATCTCTTCCGAAAGATGATTTTCATCGAAATTCAAATTTGATTCGAATTTAATACTGGTTGGCGAAAAAAGCTGCTGGGCAAACGTTTCAATTGCTTTTTCAAGGCCGTAATTTTTTAAGAGATGAGGACTTAAATTATTGGCAATTTCTTTTAAAGTTAACACCGAATTGTTTGACGCGTTGAATGCTTTGTTTATGATTTCGCGATTAAAAGGAGTTAATGTTTCGGTGTTTATTGCACTCAATGTCATTTTAATCGATGATAATACAGGCCCGAGCCCGTCATGTAGTTCGCGTGCAAATGTTTGTCTTTCAGTTTCTTCGGTATTTATAATTGCCGAAAGTATTTTTTGTTCGCTTTCCTGGCGAAGTTTTTCAACCTGATCCTGTAGGTTGAAAATTTT
>DATITY010000429.1:0-8764 GCA_035467235.1 Draconibacterium sp.
ATGGTATTTGAGAAGAAAATAACGCCGATTTTATCATTGTTTTGCATGGCCGAAAAAGCAAGGATTGCAGCAATTTCGGTAATGATATTTTTTTTGAGTTTCTCGAAAGTTCCGAATTCGCGCGAACCGCTTACGTCAATCAGAAGCATAACTGTCAATTCACGCTCTTCTTCATATATTTTTACATACGGGTGATTGTAACGGGCAGTAACATTCCAGTCGATGTTTCGAATGTCGTCGCCAAACTGGTATTCCCGAACTTCTGAAAAAGCCATTCCACGCCCCTTAAAAGCACTGTGGTATTCTCCCGCGAAAATATTCCGCGACAGACCACGTGTTTTAATCTCAATCTTCCGTACCTTTTTTAACAGTTCACTGGTTTCCATCCAAGAGTTTAATGTTTAAAGTTTCGAATTTAAAGTCGAAGAAATGCCTCTGATTTTTAGTAGCTTGCTCATTGCTCATTGCCCTTTCTGAATCACTATAAATCTCAATAATCACTATCAATCACGCTTATTTCTTCATTCTTTAATTCTCGCATTCTTGCATTCATGCATTCTCGCATTCCTAAGGTACCTCCACCGTATTCAGAATATCAGTAATTATTTCTTCCGAAGTGATATTGTTTGCTTCTGCTTCGTAACTGAGGCCGATGCGGTGACGCATCACATCAGCACAAACAGCACGCACATCTTCAGGAATTACATAACCGCGGCGTTTGATAAATGCAAATGCTTTGGCTGCCTGTGCCAGGCTGATTCCAGCCCTTGGTGAAGCGCCGTAAGAAATCATATCCTTGTATTTGCCAAGTTTGTATTCTTCGGGTTCGCGGGTGGCAAAAACAATGTCAACAATGTATTTATGGATTTTTTCGTCCATATAAACATCTTTCACCACATCGCGTGCTTTCAAAATATCTTCGGTTTTCAGGATAGTTGAAGTTTCAGGAAAATGTTTTAATAAATTCTGGTTGATGATTTGGCGTTCTTCATCCCTTTTCGGATAATTAATAACTACTTTCAGCATAAAACGGTCAACCTGGGCTTCGGGCAGCGGATATGTACCTTCCTGTTCAATTGGGTTTTGAGTTGCCATTACCAGGAATGGTTCGTCGAGTTTGAAAGTGTTGTCGCCAATGGTAATCTGGCGTTCCTGCATCGCTTCCAATAGTGCTGACTGTACTTTTGCGGGTGCACGGTTTATTTCATCGGCCAAAATAAAGTTGGCAAAAATAGGGCCTTTTTTAATTGTGAATTCTTCCTTTTTCTGACTGTAAATCATGGTGCCAATTAAGTCGGCGGGAAGCAAATCGGGAGTAAACTGAATGCGTGCAAACTTAGCGCTGATGGTATTTGCAAGCGATTTGATGGCAAGTGTTTTAGCCAGTCCCGGCACACCTTCCAGCAAAATATGGCCATTTGAAAGTAGCCCGATCAAAAGGCTTTCTACCAAATGTTTTTGCCCGATAATTACTTTGTTCATTTCCATGGTTACCATGTCAACAAACGAACTCTCACGCTGTATTCTTTCGTTTAATTCTCTAATATCAACTGCCTGATTCATATATTAACTCGTTAATTATTTCGTTTTTTTTCGAAGGTGCGAATTTATGTGTTTGAAAATAATAAAGAACTACAATACTGTTAAATTATATTAAGCTTAACATGCATTAAAAAAAAAATCGTCACCCGACTCAAAGTCGGGTGATGATTAACCATTCAATTATGAAATCTTAATTTCCCTTTCGGGTTGTGGTTTTACTTCTTCACGTTTTGGTAAAGTTACATGCAGAATGCCATTATTGTACTTTGCCTCAATCTTATCGCTCAAAATGGCATTTTCAGGAACGGTGAATGAACGCTGGAACGACTGATAGCTGAATTCCCTGCGGGTATAGTTTTCATTCTTTTCTTCTTTTTTATCTTCTTTTTCAGAAGAAATAGTAATTACATTGTTTTTGAAGTTGACTTTGAAATCTTTTTTGTCCATGCCCGGAGCTGCCAGCTCAATCACAAAATCATCAGCGGTTTCCTTTACATTTACCATCGGCAAAGAACTATTTGTGCTCGAGAAATTCGAGGTTCCCCAATCCATCAATTCATTGTTCCAAAACCTGTCGAAGAATGATGGAAGATAGTTTTCATTTCTTTTTGCTAACATGACTTATTTCCTCCTATACTTTATATGGTTTAACAATTAAATGAACTTAAATTCACCTTCTTCATAAATCAAATAAGATACCAAATGAAGAAAACTGACAAAAATTAAGTTGTAACGGTCTGGTTGTCAGTGATTGGTTAATTAGGTTTAGAGAAAATATTGAATTTCAGAAAATTGGAATTGTGACAAATTTTCAGTTCATTTTGAAATTTCAGGAAAGAAAAGTGATTAAATTTTAAATCAATTTTTATTTCTTTTCAACAGGCATTTCTTCGGGAACTAATGTTTCATCTTTTACGCCGATCGATATATTTATACCTGCGGCCGCTGTCAATCGGTAAGCATTTTTATAGTTAAAAGCCTGAATTATATTGTCGGTAACAAAGTACAAATCTGTACCGGGAAGAAATCTTAACCTCAGTCCGATTCCCAGATTATTGTATTTATAACCGGCCGTGTAACTTAATGATGTCGAAAGTGCACTCCCAATATAGCCATTCAAAGAGGCAGTTGCAGTAGCTACGGAACCTGTATTGTAAAAGTTGTTGTTAAAAAGCAGAGCGTAATTCCATTTAGGAGAAAATTGTCGCATTGCGCCGATATATAATTTAGCAGGTATGCCAATTTTTACTTTATCTACATCATTTACCAAAACCTTTTCGTTTGTGCCAGTTAATTTGTATCCGTTGGTTTGAAACAAAGAAGCCCCAAGGTTCAGGAAACTGGTTGAAAATGTCCATTTATCCATTTTGTAGATGGCCCCAATATCCACCATCATGCTTTTATTTCGCAATACACTTCCCAAAGTTATATCATCCTGCCAATTTTCTGCCAGTAATCCTTCATCTAAAATCAACTCCCCATTATCCACTGCATTTGGGTTTATTTTGGTGGGTAATCCCACGAATGCTTCACCTGAATATGTTTGTGTGTATTCAACTTCATCAGAATTCATTTCCGGTTCACTATAATCTACTTTGTAATAAAGATTGGATGTTTTTATGCCTGCCTGATTAAAGTTTATCCGGGGAGTAATTCCAAGCGTCAAATGTTCGTTAATTATGCGGGAATAAGTTACCCCAAAATTCAGGTAAGCATTGCCATCAAGCGAAATGTCATCAACAACAATTGGAAAGTCTTCGGGATTTAAGTTATCCAAATCGGCTAAGACATAAGCAATTTCAGACGATGCTTTATTAATAATCAAAGTATTCATTGTAACTAAAAATGACAGATACCCTTTGTCTTTTAATTTAAAACCAAAAGATGCAAAATTCATGCTTGCTTCACCAGTAAAAAGGTTGTAATCTCCGATAGACTTTACAAAATCATCAGGATTGTAATTATCGTTGTCGAGGTTGTTTACAAATTCGTCCATCTCATTCATGTTAAAACCGCTGTTATAAGACTGCACAGCCATGCCGCCAATACCAGGTAGTCCAATAAAAAAATCCATTTTTGGCATAATCGCGGGGTTAAAAGCAATGTTTTGAGGTAACCGGTCCATGAAATACATGGTGTTTTGGGCGCCTGCAAAGAGGGATGATGCAATAAAGGAAAAGATAAACAGTTTTTTCATAGTTTTTGGTTTTATAGCCTTTAAAATTAGTTATTTTCACACATAATTTATTTATTGCATAATAACTTTTTCTTATACTTTTAGATATATTTCAACTGAAATGGCTCAACGCTATTTTTTACAAATCAGCTACAAAGGAACCCGATATTTTGGCTGGCAGAGGCAGACAAATGCAATTTCGGTGCAGGAGGTGATGGAAAAAACATTGTCAACAGTTTTACGCGAAGATGTTGCTGTTGTTGGCGCGGGTCGCACTGACACTGGTGTTCATGCATCGTTTTATGTTTTACATTTCGATGTTTCTGCTGAAATTCAGGATACTGAAAAACTGGTTTATCACCTGAACCGATTTTTGCCGAAAGATATTGCTGTTCAGAAAATTAAAAAAGTGAACAATGATTTTCACGCGCGTTTCAGCGCTGTTTCGCGCACTTATAAATATTATATTTCAATGGTAAAAGACCCGTTTACCATCGATACCAGTTACACGTTTACCGTTCTGCTGGATATTAAAAAAATGAATGAAGCGGCTAATATCCTTTTTGAATACAATGACTTTACAAGTTTTGCCAAACTGCATACCGATGTAAAAACCAACAGTTGTAAAATTTACCAAGCTAAATGGAAAAAAGAAAATAATCAACTGGTTTTTACTATTAAAGCCAACCGTTTTTTACGAAACATGGTACGCGCAATTGTTGGAACCTTACTCGAAGTTGGCAAAGGAAAAATTACCATTGATGATTTCAAAAAAATAATTGAATCGAAAAACCGCGGCGCTGCCGGAACTTCGGCTCCAGCACACGGTTTGTTTCTGGTTGATATTGAATACCCGGAGGAGAATGCGTGAATGCTATAATGCTTGAATATAAAATTGTAAAAGGCTAAATTATTTAAAGGGCTATTGTCAAAGTAGTCCCAAAATTCCAAAGGTTACAACAACTGGCATCCCGGCATTTTTACTAACTTTTGTTTTCCAGTTTTCCATTTTAACATGTACATTTGCACCGGTTGGTTGCGAATGTTTTCGCTTAAAGGGAATCCGGTGCGATGCCGGTACTGTGCCCGCAGCTGTATGTCATTTTGAATCAATTGTTACTCGCGCCACTTTCCGTCAATTGACGGATGGGAAGGCAACAATTGTTTGACGAGTCAGAAGACCTGCCAGCCAAATTTTAGATGAACGAACTTCGGGAGTAAGTTTTCGGGAATCACCAAAATGATTCTTTACTTTTTTTCCGGCTAACTTTTTTTAAATGAATTTTATTCAGTTTAATAATAATACTTTGCAACCGCCTGTCATTTCGACGACAAATCAGGAGAATACTGGCGCCATTAATCAAGGGATTTCTCGGTCGTTACTTTTTCGAAATGACAATCACAACAAGGCTGTCATTTCAACCGCAGGTAGAATTCATTTAACAAAAAGAGAATTCTCCTCTTCATTTCTCAGTATTCAAAATGAAAAGTCACATTTATTTCTTTTTACCTTATTCATTTTAATCCTGTTGATTTCCCCAATCTTCGGATTTGCCCAAAATATCAAACGGGTTATTTCGCTTGCGCCTTCTATTACTGAAAACCTTTATTTGATTGGCGCTCAGAATAAACTGGTGGGTTGTACCAGTTTTTGCACGCAGGCCATTGCCGATGGAAAACAGCAGGTTGGTTCAACGGTTGATGTAAATATTGAAAAAATACTGATGTTAAAACCCGACCTGGTGCTTGCCATGTTGCTTACCAAACCGCAGGATATTGAAACAATGCGGAGGCTTGGAATAAAGGTGGAAATAATTTCCACACCCAAAAATTTTGAAGAAATTTGCAACCAGACGATTCAGATTGCTAAAATGACAGGAAATGAAAGTGCTGCCAAAAAGATAGTGGAAAAATCAAAAAACACGGTTGACAGCCTGATTCAGATTGCCGGAAATCAAACCAAAAAGCAAAAAATATTTTTTCAGTTGGGGGCAAACCCGATTTTTACTGTACTTGAAAACACTTTTATGAACGACTTTATTTTGCTATGCAATGGCGAAAATATTTTCAGTGATTTGACAAAAGGCTCTGTAACCCGCGAGAGTGTTTTATTGAAAAATCCGGATGTGATAATCGTTGCAACAATGGGCGGTTTTGGTGTTGAAGAAAAGAAAATCTGGCAAAGTTATCCCGGTTTAAAAGCAGCCACAAATAACAAAATATTTCTGATTGATTCCGAAACCTCGTGTAGTCCAACGCCTGTGAATTTTGCGAAAGCTTTTACCGATGTTGTTCAATTTGTAACTCAATAAACCTGCAATGCAAAAGAAATACTTACACTGGATTTTATTTCTTGCAGCACTAATTCTTTTGCTGGTCATTTCCATAATTATCTCACTTTCATCGGGTGAGGTGAAAATTTCGTGGTTGCAACTTCCCGAAATACTTTCGAATAAAGACAGCCTGGAATATACTGTACTCACGAAAATCAGGATTCCGAGGCTGATTCTGGCCATTTCGGTTGGTGGTGCATTAAGTTTGTCGGGTGCCATTTTGCAAGGAATTTACCGGAATCCACTGGTGGAACCATACACACTTGGAATTTCGGGTGGCGCGGCGCTGGGTATTGCCATTGCTATTGTTTTTGGGATTCATACAATTGGTTACCTGGTTTTACCTGTTTTTGGTTTTATAGGTGCAATTGTAACCCTTTTTCTTGTCTATTTTCTAAGCATCCGGAAAGGTGGACTGAGCATCAACAGTATGTTGCTTATTGGTGTAATGGTGAGTTTTGTCTCCTCGTCTGCCATGATGTTTTTAATGTCGATAACCACAACCGATAATATTCAAAGTATCGTATTCTGGGTAATGGGTTCACTGGACGAATTGAATGTACTTCTGATTAGAGTTGTTTTTTATACTTCCATTTCAGGATTGATTTTTACAACCTTTTTTGCGCAGGCGTTAAATGCGTTACGATTGGGCGAAGTAAAAGCCAAACATCTGGGAATCAATACCAATGTAACCATAAAACTGTTGTTCTTTGTGGCATCACTGTTAACTGGTGTAGCTGTTTCGGTGGCAGGTGTAATTGGATTTGTGGGATTGGTAATTCCGCATCTTATACGACTGATAATTGGTAACGATTACCGGATAATTATTGGCAGTTCATTTTTGGGTGGTGCCATTTTTCTGATTCTATCCGATACTTTGGCCAGAACAATTATTTCTCCCAACGAATTACCGATTGGTGTAATAACCGGGTTTGTTGGTGGTTTGGTGTTTATCGTAGTTTTAAGCCGTTCAAAATCAAAATTCAAATTGAATTAAAATGAACAGCTTTTTCAAAATAGAAGATTTTTCCTGTGGTTATCCTGACAGATTTGTTTTGCAGGATATCGGTTTTGAAATTGAAAAGGGGCAGTTTGTTGGGATAATTGGCCCAAATGGTTCCGGAAAAACAACGCTGTTCAAAGGTATTTCCGGAGAACTGATTACATTAAAAGGAAGCTCAGTTTTAAATGGAAAACTGATTCAGAAAATGAATCTGCGTGAAAAAGCACAAAATATTGCCGTGGTTACCCAGAATATTGAGATTGGAAATATGACCGTTGAAGAATATGTCTTGATGGGCAGGATTCCTTACCAGCGGCAGTTTCAGTTTTTCGAAACCCGTGAAGATATTGCTGTTGCTGAAAAATACATGGCTTTAACTGGTGTTGCCGATTTGCGCGATAAAAACATGAATTCATTGAGTGGTGGTGAGCAACAACTGGCCGGAATTGCCCGCGCACTAACACAGGAACCGCAGTTACTTTTATTAGATGAACCAACATCACATCTGGATATCACGCACCAGGTTCAGATTTTGAATTTAATAAGGCGATTGAGCGAAAACCTTGGATTAACAGTTTTAATGATAATTCACGATTTAAACCTGGCAGGCGAATATTGCGACTCGCTGATAATGTTGCAAAAAGGCAACCTGAGAAAAATGGGAACGCCCCACGAGGTTTTAAATTATCAGGATATTGAAGCGGTTTATGATACGGTGGTAATTACCCGCACTAACCCGGTTTCCGGCAAACCAGTGGTTTTTCTGGTTTCTGAAAAAACGATGAAGAAGGTTTAAAAAGAAAGAGATTGATTGTGATTAAGAAAGAGATTGATTGAGATTAAGAAAGAGATTGATTGAGATTTATTGAAATCAATCAAAATTACTCACCACCAATCACCACCAATCACTATAAATCACAATTACTCACCACCAATCACTTTTCCCTGTCTTTCTTCTTATCAACAAAACCTTAAATCTGTTAACAACGGCAATCTCGTTTCAAAAATCCATTTATCTTTGCCAACGAATTTAGGTTCACAAGTTCATTTTTCATGAACGGGATTAAAAAGGGAACTCCGTTAAAATCGGAGGCTGTACCCGCAGCTGTAAGTCCTGGTTGCCCATAGCAACCATTTTTACTGAACTACAAAGCCACTGTCTCGCCTAAGGCGAGACGGGAAGGCATCAGTAAAAGGGACAAGCCAGAAGACCTGCCATAAATTCAAAAAAAATAATTTAAGCTTCGGGATAAAAAGCTTGAGAAATATTGCCAGTATTTTTCACCGATTATCAAAAGCTCCTTTAATTTTTAAAGATGAGGAGGTTTATAATTTTTTATTTATTAGTGATTATTTGTTATTCAGGTAGTGGACAAGTAGCTCATTCATTGCTCGACACAGTTTTGATCGATGAGGTGGTTACTTTTGGAGAACTTCGGAAATACCAGTCGGGTGCAAAAATTGATAAAATTCCTATTTCTCAGATTCAGCTTTCGCAAGAAGGAGGAATTGAAAATGTACTTCGGCGGTTTACTCCTGTTTACATAAAATCTGATGCCGGCGGTCTTTCAACCATTCACTTTCGCGGTACTTCGGCCAGTCATACTTCCATTAATTTTGGTGGAATAAATCTGAATTCGTGAACGCTTGGCCAGTCCAATTTATCCAGTATTCCAATGTATTTGTTCGACGGAATCAGTGTTCAGTATG
>DATITY010000430.1:0-10003 GCA_035467235.1 Draconibacterium sp.
TCCGCCCGCACTACCCTAAAACGACGCCGCCTCGCCTTCAAATTTCTGGGCCTACGTCAAGGCCTGGCAACCCGCTACCGGGAGCGCCCCTCCGCTTCAGGTTGAGGTTTGTCGCCACCCTCAGACTTCGACTCTGGGCGAGTAGCGGGTTGACCAGTGCCGTCTTGTTCTGCCCATTGTTTCTCGAGCATAGCAAGTGTCACCCATGATTCTTGGATCGCGCCTCGTGGAGACGGCATTCGAATCACCTTCCAGTGCGCACTCCCTTCAACGCGGACCAAAGCGGCCTTGAACTCTTCGTCACCTTTGGGAACTGACATGTCGCGGTAATCCACCACTACAGTCGGTCGAGGTCCCCCAGGCCAATTCAGATCAATATAGGTAAGGAACCGTGCCGCTTCCGATGCGGTTCCAAACGAGGCCCCTCAAAAATAATACTTTTTACTGAAAGAAGCAGCCATAAAAATCAACCATTTCACAATTTATTTATATTATTTGTCATGTTTACCCCAAAAAAAATGGTTCCCATTTTGTATCATTGCAAAAATTAATGACCCATGTTTTTTGAAAAGGCCAATAATATTAAATCGCTTAAAGCAGTTGCCAAGAATTTAATAAACCAATTTCCTGATCATCGAATCTTCGCAATTTACGGGAAAATGGGTGCCGGAAAAACCACTTTTATTCAGTCTGTCTGCAAAGTGCTGGGATCTGACGATAATGTTACAAGCCCTACTTTTGCGTTGATCAACGAATATAAATCCGCCAAAAAGGAATCAATTTTTCATTTCGATTTTTATCGGATCAATAATATTGAAGAAGCCTTTGATTTGGGATATGAGGATTATTTATATAGTGGAAACTACTGTCTGATTGAATGGCCTGAGATGATTGAACCACTGCTTCCGGAAAATATTGTTAAGGTTGAAATTGAAGCTGATGATGATGGTTCCCGAAATATTTCGGCAGGAATAGTTTGAATTTAGCTATTGAAAAGTTCAAAACGTTGGAAAAGCTATAGGGAAAAATCAATCAAACTCATCATTTTGAAAATTCCACTTTTGAATGTAACTTGTTGACGGTTTAAAACGATATAAAACCATAATTAAATCACATATAAAATGGCAGAAAAGGAAAAATCAAAAGAAAATAATCTGATTTCGAAAACCATGCTCATGCCACAGGAAGAGATGCTGGAAGTGAAAAAAAGAGGTCAGAAAATTAAAATTGGCATTCCTTCAGATTTTTCCAAAGTTGAATACCGCGTTCCACTTACCCCGCAGGCAGTGGATTTGCTTGTTTCGTACGGTCATGAAATTTTAATTGAAACCAACGCCGGAAAATCGGCCAGTTATTCCGATAAAGCCTATCGCGAAGTTGGAGCGACTATCGTTGAAGACAGCGCGGAAATATTTCAATGTGACATTATTTTACGCATTTCGCCTTTCGGTCTTGAGGAAATTGACCTGCTGCGGGGAAACCAGGTGATTATATCGAGTATGCAACCACATGCACATTGCAGGGAATCGATCCAGAAACTGATGCAAAAAAAGGTGACTGCCATTGCTTTTGAATATCTCGAAAATGAAGATGGTTTTATGCCTTTT
This sequence comes from Draconibacterium sp., assembly GCA_035467235.1. Taxonomy (GTDB): domain Bacteria; phylum Bacteroidota; class Bacteroidia; order Bacteroidales; family Prolixibacteraceae; genus Draconibacterium. The sequence goes on from DATITY010000430.1 coordinate 1,608, forward strand.
GTTCACCAGATGAGCCAGATTGCCGGGGTAACGTCCATTACAATTGCCAGCGAATATTTAAGTAAATCGCGCAATGGGAAAGGAGTGCTTTTTGGAGAAGTTACCGGCGTAACCCCTGCTGAACTGGTGATAATCGGGACTAGCACTGCCGCTGAATATGCAGCTCGTGCAGCGCTCGGACTGGGTATTTTTGTTAAAGTTTTTGATACCTCTGTATATGAATTGAGCAAACTGGAAGAAAAACTGGGTCGCCGGATTTTTACATCGGTGTTTTACCCCAAAGTTCTAAAAAAGGCTTTAATTTCGGCAGATGTGGTTATCGGCGCAATGTCGTTTAATACAACACTGAAATTTAAGGTTTCGGAAGAGCTGGTGAAACAGATGAAAGAAGGCTCTGTAATTATTGATTTGAATGTAAGTCAGGGAGGTTGTTTCGAAACATCGGAATGCACTGATTTTAAAAATCCAACCTTTATAAAACATGGCGTTGTTCATTATTGTGTTCCAAATTCGCCGGCATTGGTGGCACGTACAGCATCCATTTCAATGAGCAATATTTTAATTCCGGTTTTGCTTTCGATTAGCGACGACGGAGGTGTTAACAATTACATCAAAACCTCGAAGGGATTTCGGAAAGGGGTTTATATTTATCATGGAATACTTACCAATCAGGAGATTGGCTATCTTTTTAATATACAGGCAAAAGACATCGATCTGCTACTTGCTGTATTCTAAAATACTTTGAGCTATAAACCGAATTGCGTCAACTGATTTTTAAGAAAGGCAAGATCTCCTTTAAAAAATTCTTCTATTTTCTGCAAACTCATTGTCGTTTCTTTATTTCCATGTTCAGCGCCACCTAAATCATATTCATAATGAATTGAGATCGGAGCTTCAATTTTCATCGATTTATACAATTCGAAATACTGTTTAAAATCAACCATTCCCGCGCCCAGCGGAACATTCACAATTTGCCATTTTCCGCTTTCATTTTTCTGCCAGATAAAATCTTTGATATCGGTTGTTTGTATCCACGGAGCTAGCAGTTTCATTCCCAGAGGCCACGATTCGCCACCTTCAACCGTGGCGTGCCGTATATCGTACTGAACTCCAATATATTCAGGGCTGCAATCTTTTAAAAGATGGTACAAATCCCAAACCGGGCCGCCAACCCTTTTACCTGAGTGGTTTTGGTAATTACCCGAAACGCCGTATTCGCGATTGATTTTTTCAAGTTTTTCAAACGAACGTTTTATTTCGTCGAGATTTTGAGGCATCGTTTTGTCGGCATTGTAGTCAAAATAACCCATCCGGTAATATTTTATGCCCAAATCGGCCATTGTTTTTAAAATTGGCCTGGTGAATTTATCTTCAGCACTTTTAATGTCGGTTACAATCATGTTTGAGCTAACACCTGCTTTTCGAAGAGCTTTTAATGCTTTTGGTAAATTAGCTTCCACATTTTCAGGTAGAATCTGGCCTCCGCTTCTGACAGTTAAATCTGCGCCATCAAATCCTTGTTTGGCGACCAGTTCTGCCATTTCATCATAATTCAAAAATTGCAGGCACTTGGTGAAAATATGAATTGGCCGGATTTTATCTGTAGCCCACAAATTCATTGAATAAGCATTCATTGCTCCGGGAGCGTTCAATCCAACAGAAACTCCTGCAACGGCTGCAGCACTTTTTGTTATAAACTCACGACGGGTGTTGGTTTTCATTGATTGAGATATTTTGAATTTTGAAATTGAAAGATAACAAAATCGAGGTAATGTATTCCAATTCATTTCTAAAACAGATTAAATCCGGAGCATAAAAAAAGAGGCTCATTTCTGAACCTCTCCATATTTATCGAATACATATCGTTTAAAACATCAGATTCACACCTGCAAATAAGGTTGCTTTGGGCATTGTATAATAACGGTTTACCTCGTAGGTTTGCCCCAAAAGATTTTCGCCACTTACATAAAAATTTATATTTTTTGTAAGATTATACATTGCCTTTGCATTTACCAGAGTATAACTTTCCAGATTTACTTTTGGTGAGGGATCATTGTCGAGGTTGGTAATTTGCTGAATATTGGCCGAGAGTTGCAGTTTTTTTATCCGGTAATTTGCATTGAAATATAGGTGATGTTCGGGAGTCGCGTAAACCGGATTTTTCATGTGAATATAGCTGTATGTAGCATTCAGTGTCAGATTTTTTGCCGGTTCAGCATTTATTGCCAATTCAATTCCTTTGTTTTCAACTTCGCCCGAATTTTGCAATCCCTGGTTCGGTACCGTAATAATCAGATTGTCGCCGTTGAGTGCATAAACCGTGAGTTCAGCATTCATTTTATTATTGAAAAACTGCTTCGAGATTCCTGTTTCGTAACTGATAATTGTTTCCGGATCGAGCGCCGGATTTGGTCCCCAAAGAAATAACTCGCGCATGGTCGGACTTCTGAATCCTTTGGAAACATTTCCTTTCCAGGTAGTTAATTTACCTACTTTCCATGCAAATCCAGCTGAAGGTATCCATTGCTCACCATATTCACTGTTGTTTTGAAACCGCAATCCGGCATTCAGTGTTAACTTTTCGGCCAGTGTTTGCTGAACAAAAAGGTACGATCCAAATTCAGTAATTGTCGTGTCGGCAAATACAATTCCCTTTCCGCCCATGGCTTTCAGGTTTTCAGCCATCCCTCCGTAACGCATGTAATCAATTCCGGCTGTAATTGTATTTCCCTCTAAAAGATGAAATGATTCATAAAAATTCACACCATAATTATTGTCCAGAGAATGAAATCCGTCAGTAATATCATGTTCACCAAAATTGTAAAAAAGCTTAAGCGACCCCGATGCTTTTTCGAATTCGTTTTGCAGTGCAATCGATCCGTAACCACGCATGATATCTATTCTTTCGCCAACTTTTGCATTGGTTGTATCAGGTCCGGGATCGGCTGCTTCGTATGCGGCCAGACTAAAATCTGCTGTTGTATAAAAGTGGTCGTTAAAACTGTAACCTAATTTAAGATAACCATTGGTAATTTTGAAATCGGAATTCGGCCGGTGTCCATCGGTTTGATCATGGTTTCCGGTTACAAAAGCGCTAAATTTCTCTTTTTTAAAACCAACCGAACCCATGTATTTTTGGGTATTATACGAACCGTACGAAACACGGGCGTTGCCATGCACTCCCTCCTGCGTCTGTTTTTTTGTGATGATATTAATAACTCCGCCCATTGCATTTGTACCATACAAAATAGAAGCCGGACCGCGAATAACCTCAACGCGTTCAGCATCAGATGTTACATAAGAATCCGAAAGGGGGTGACCCATAATTCCCATAAATTGCGGGTGGCCATCGATGAGCATTAACACTCCTGTTGTTGGATTTCCACCAATTCCACGAATGGAAATTTGCCCCGCAGAACCCTGAGCGACGCCAAACCCGGTAACACCGCGCTCGGTCACAAAAAGACCCGGAACCCGTCCGTTTAAAATCGGAAGTAATGATGATTCGTTGGATTCTTCAATTTCTTTCTGATTTACAACCGAAACCGACATGGGCACATTATTTCTGTTCACTTTTACCGGTGTTCCCGTAACTAAAACTTCCTCGATTTGAATGGTATCAGTTAAACTCATCGGATTCGTGAAACTCATTTGTGCTTTGGTAATGTTAACTGTTGAAAAATATACACCTAAAACCACCGCAATAATTAAAACTCTTTTCTTTTTCATCAATTTTTCGTGCTACTTAATTTCAATTTCGTGTTACCTTCTGGTTAAAAAATTTTACTGTGCTTTGCTCATTACAAGTTTGCCATGTTCAATTCCTTTAATACTGATAAGTTTTTCTGAAACTTCAGTCAGTCGTTTTGAAGCGCCTTTTACAGCTATTATTTCGAGGTAATTGATTTCATTCAAATAAAATCCCTGAACAGACAAGATTATGTCGTTGTACTCAAACTGAATCTCGGAAGATTTTTTCAGGATTTCCCGTTTCTGATTGTTGAAAACCAGCACAACCGCACCAGCCACAATATTATCACATTTCCATTTTTCCTCGGTCAGGTTTTTTTCGATTAAATGCCTGATTGCCTGAGACCGGTTGGCAAACTGATTATCGGCTACAAATTCATCGAGCGCCTTTAATAGTTCTTCATCCAGGGAAACTCCAAAACGGGAAACTGACATAGTGTTACTAATTTTTAAATTCGTGCTACGAAAATAATAATAATTGTTATAATTGAAAGAACAGGGATTTGTAAATGAGATTAAAATTTTTGAGTTTGGTGTTTGTAATTGGAATTTCAGGTCAGAATCATCTTTTCAATATAAATATCCTGAAAATTCGGGTCGCCCTCGAGGTTAACGTGTTTGGTTTTCAACAGGATTTTTTGAATGAATTCGTCATCTTTAAATAAAAACATTTTTGCCCCGATTAGTGCGGTGTTTCCCAGTTTCACAATTTTTTCTTCTTCACATTCAATTAATCCGGTGCGAATTACATTCTTAATGTTGAGAAAATTCCCAAATCCACCGGCAATAAATACCTGGTCAATTTCAACGTAGGTAATTTTTAACAGGTTGAGCAAAATCTGAATTCCAGCAGCAATTGCCGCTTTTGCAAGTTGAAATTCGCGAATATCCTGTTGAGTTATTGAAACCTGTTTTGTGAGCTTCACTTTATCTTCGCCACTGTTAATTTCGCCAAACATTCCAATTTCTTCCCGGTTAAGTAAAATTGCCATTGTATCGATTAATCCGCTGCCACAGATTCCTTTTGCAGTCGTATTTCCGATAACATGAGTTTTGAGTTCACCATTTACAAAATTTACAGATGAAATGGCGCCGGTTGTTGCCCGCATTCCCTGGCTGATTTTTGCCCCTTCGAACGCCGGGCCAGCTGCTGTTGACGCACAAATTATATTATTACAGTTGCCCACCACAATTTCTCCGTTTGTTCCCAAATCTATTAACACCGAAAATTCTTCGCGTTCTACCATTTTAGTCGCGGCAATTCCAGCCAAAATATCGCTGCCCACAAAACTGCCAATCGACGGGTAAAAAAGGATTTTTGTTTTCTCAGGCAACTCCCATTTTATTTCCGCCGGAGTAAATTTCTGAGTTCCTAAATCAGGCGAATGAAACGGATAAAACGAAAGTGAATTCACCGGCAAACCCGAGAAAATATGGTGCATCACCGTGTTACCAACTAACGCTACTTTTGAAACATCAACAGGATGACTTTTTAGGATGGAATGAACCATTTTCCATATTTTCGAACGAATCAGATCTTGTAAATCCTCAAAATTTCCATCCAGACAACTTTGAATCCTCGAGATTAAATCGCCACCATATTTTACCTGTGGGTTTACATCCGAAACTGAATCCAAAACATGACCGTTGCCCAGGTTTACCAATTGCACAACAACCGTTGTTGTTCCCAAATCAATAGCAATTCCGTATCCTGGCTGAGGGGTAAAATCAAAGGTTGAATTGTCGGCCAGAATGATATTTTCGAACTGCGAAATTTCGAGGGTGATATCAGATTCTGCTTTGCAAAAACAAGCCAGCCTCCAATCATTATCAAGTTTAAGTCTGTCAATTTTTTGCTGCTGAACAGAATCAATTTTAAGTTCACCCTTTAAAAGCTTAACCTTGCAACTTCCACAAGTGCCTTTTCCACCGCAAGGAAATTCTACGCCAAATTCATGCAAAACATCAATTAACGGGGTTCCGGAATTTACTGAAATTGTTTTTCCGAAGGGTTGAAGGGTGATTTTAATATTCTTATTCATTAAATAACTGATTTTAAAAAACTAAATAGGCAAGTTTAAGTGCCAAATTTAGCTAATTTGAATAAGTTTGGTTGTATTAAATGTCCAGATAAAACCAGTTCCCGCTTCCTTTTAGCCATACAAAATGAATACTGGCACCCAGCCAGGGAATCATCGGAGTCCAGATTTTAAATCCTGTTCCGAAAGAAATGCGGGGAATGGTTTTATAAATGTTAAAATACCGGTCATTTGCTTCTCCAAAATTGGTATAAATGGTTTGTTCAAGTGCAAACCAGTCGCGGTTGATATAAGTGAAACCGCCTTTTATGAAACCTGAATAAAATCCCTGCCCCGATTCTTTTCCGGTAATTAATCCTTTCACATTTCCTGGACCGAGGTATTGAATTAACGAGGGTAATGTAGCAGTTGTGTACCCGGTTGAAAAGCCACAGGAAAATTCGATAACATGGGTAATCAACTTGTAATAAACTGCATTTGAACCAAGCGACTGATAAAATGGACTTTTTGTGTCGAGACCTATTCCAATACCGTACCCTGCTGATAATGAATAGCCATCGCGCTGGTGGCGTTTACGGTTAATCATTCCTATTGACTCTCCAACAGAAAGTGCCAGATAGTTTATTTCATAATCTTCAGCAAACGGAACCTTTGTTTCAACTAAAGACTTGTCGGTTTTGTGCTGAAACAGATTCCAGCTAAAATTGGGTGAAAAGGTATAATGATAATCGGTGTGCCAGGGATTTCCAATACTCCCGGAAAATTGTTTTTTATGATAGGCCACCACCGAAATCTTTTCTTCACCGGAATATCTGAAATTATTACCCGTTCCGTTGAGCGCCTGAAACGAAAGGGTCATGTTTTTATACAGCAACTGGCGCGGAATATCTATTCCAATGTTGTAGTTTTTCCCGTAAGTGCCAAGGTTTCCTCTCAGGTTAAGCGAAATATTGCGGCCAAGGAAATTGTTGTCTTCAATTCCAAATCCAAGGTTGTAATCGTTCCGGGTTCCGCTGAAAGAAAGGTAGGGCAGTATCGTAAAAGCATCTTTGGCCTGAATATTCATCAGGTAACTGTTGGGTGAAATTGAATCGAGAGTATAATCGACGAAAGCAAAATTACCAATATTCCATATTTGGTTGATTGATGTTTCGATGCAACTTTTATCAACAGTTTCTCCGGGCTCAAACTGCAATTCACGCATTACTATTTTGTCGCGGGTTCGCCAGTTCTTTTTAATTTGAACCGAATCGATTTTCCATAATTCTTCTTGTTTAAGTTCCTGCCCAAATGCCGGCAAAAAGACTTGTATGATGATTATGATGAGAAAAAGGCGTTTCATTTTGTATTTTTGGTCAAACTAAAATATAAGGCATTTTTTCATCAGCGTAGAATTTTGTATCGAATGGGTTAAATAATGATTATTGTTGGTAAATGAATTTGGGTTGGGATGAAATACCATTTTTTGATGCTGAAATTTCGAAACGCAACTTTAACTTGTAGTTTTCCATCATTAAATGAAACACGATTTTATGAAGAATAATTCATTGTTTAACCTTGTAGTTTTAATGCTTATCATTTTTCTGTTTTCGTGCGAGAAAAGTAAATGTGAGGATTCGGGCAATATTTATCAAAGTTGGGAAGTAACAGATTTTATGTCTGTAGAATCGGTTGCTTATCCAAAAGATAACAATTATAAACCGGTTATTGAATTTGAAAATGATGGCAGATATTCATTAAAACTTGATAAAAACAGTTGTTCAGGAAGTTTTACGCTGACAGGAAAAAACAACATCAGTATTTCTGCCGCGGGTTGTACAAAAATTTGTTGCGACAGCGAATTTTCAAAAAAATTAACAGCGATGCTTCCACAGGTTAAGGATTATTCAATCGAGGGAAGTAAACTCAAACTGAATGTATTGGATTGGATGGATTGAATTGGAATTAAACAATTGAGTTTGTTTCAGTATCAGGGAATACAAGCCAGGGTTTAAACGTTTTGGCTTCCTCAAAATCCATCGATGCATACGAAATAATAATTACTACATCCCCAACAGCTACTTTGCGCGCAGCGGGGCCGTTAAGACAAATGATGCCTGATCCGCGGCCGCCCTTAATTACATATGTTTCAAGGCGTTCGCCGTTGTTAATGTTTACAACCTGCACCTTTTCATATTCAATCAGGTTGGCTGCATCCATCAAATCTTCGTCAATGGTTATACTGCCAACATATTGCAGGTTAGCTTCGGTAACTGTTACCTTGTGTATTTTCGATTTACAAACTTCAATTTGCATCACTTTCAAATTCAATTAAAAACAATATTATCAATCAACCTTACTTTTCCACAGAAAACAGCAACACAGCACACTTTCCCACTTTTTTCGTTCCAGCTTTTTACAGGCTGCAATAAATGGTCGTCAACAATTTCCACATATTCAACAGTTAAATACGCGTTTTTGTTGATGGTTTGCGTTATCCATTCAACAAGCTCTCTTACGGATTTCTTTCCCGTAAGTTTTTGAGCTTCCGATAATGTTTGGGAAATTACGGCTGCATTCTTACGTTCATCAACAGTCAGTAATTCGTTACGCGAACTCATTGCCAAA
>DATITY010000431.1:0-6783 GCA_035467235.1 Draconibacterium sp.
TGCTCGGGTTTTATCATCAGTTTTTCGGCCAGAAGAATTCGGTTGTTTTCAAAAATATCTCTCGAATCGCCTGTAAATCTTGGATTCAGAGTTTCAAATGTTTGTTTGGTGCTGGTAAAGGCAATCACATTTTCATACCCTGAAAAAACTTTGTAGTAGATAAGATCCTGATTTTTATGCATTGTTCATCAATTCGTTTAACGCTTTTTTATCGGGTATTGTAACTGTTTTGTTTGCAATCCTGATTAATCCCTCTTTTTGCATTTCGCCAAAAACACGTGCGAGTGAAGGGCGGGTTACTCCGAATAAATCGGCTAGTTGTTGCTGTGTATTTTTTAATTCCACAGAATGAAATTTTTCGCCTGCCTGTTGAAGCAGGAAATGGGCAACTTTTCCTTTAATAGTTTTGAAGCTTAAAAAGTGCAGTTTTTGCGATAGAAATTGTGCTCGCGATGAAATGCTGTTTAAATAATTTTGTAAAATCTGGGTGTTCAGTTGCAGCAGTTTTAAAAATTCAGAAACTGGTATTATCAGAATTTTAGCATCGTTATTTGCAGATACCGTAACCGGAAATTTATTCTCCTGTCCGAATAAAAATGCGGTGGCCAGCGGTTTTGGTGCTTCAATGTCTTCAATTTTTATGGTTTTTCCGGAGAAATCAATCATTTCACCACGCACACTTCCCGCAATAATAATATGCAAATTAAAAACCGGCTCTCCTGCAACCACCACAATTTCATCTTTTATGTAACTTTTAATCTGAAAATGAATCTTTTTAAACAGTAATTCAGCATCTTTTTCCGTTATTCCCCGAAAAATGGGGCACTGCGTCAAAAGCTGGTAATTCATCATATTTGCTGTTTTGTAACAATTGATACACCTTTCGAAACGTTCAAACCTTACTTTTGTTTTTATAAAATGGAAAAAAAATGATACGGGAAATTGTAAAAATAGACGAGGAACTTTGTAACGGATGTGGCGACTGTGTTCCGAACTGCCATGAAGGTGCTTTGCAAATAATCGACGGAAAGGCACGTTTAATCAGCGAATTGATGTGCGACGGTTTGGGAGCTTGTTTGGGACATTGTCCGCAGGATGCTATTACCATCGAAAAACGCGAAGCCGATGAGTATGACGAAGTGGTTGTTATCAGCCAAATGATAAAAAGCGGGAAAGCCACCGTTTTTGCCCACCTTAAACATTTACAGGAACATGGCGAAACTGGATTTTTGAATGAGGCGCTTACTTACATTAAGGCAAATCGCGATATTATGCCATTTAAAATCAGCGAAGTACACGAACTTTTACATGGAGGAAAAGAACATAAACACGATTCTGCAGTTGCTGGTTGCGGGTGCGCAGGTTCTGCTCCTCAGTCGTTCAATGTTGCCGGCATGAAAATGGCAACCCCGGTTGACGAGTTACCAACGCAATTAACGCAGTGGCCGGTGCAGATGCATTTAATCAATCCGTCAGCTTCATCTTTTGCAGGAGCCGACCTTCTGGTAGCTGCCGATTGTGCTGCATTTGCTTACGGCAATTTTCATAACGACTTTATAAAAGGACGTAAATTGGTTATTGCCTGCCCAAAACTCGACCAGGGGAAAGATATTTATGTTCAGAAATTAACGCGTTTGATTGATGAAGCGCGGGTAAATACAATTACCGTTGTTATTATGGAAGTTCCGTGTTGCGGGGGTTTGTCGCAGATGATACAGATTGCAACTCAGTCTGCATCTCGCAAAGTACCGGTTAAGGAAGTGGTTATTAGCATCAGGGGAGAAGTACTTGCTGAAGAGTGGGTATAGAAATATTAAATAATCAAGAATTTAATCTTCGTTAACAAGCGATACTTGCATCCACGAAACTGAAAGGTTAAATTTGCTCCGACAGCTAATAATAGCAAATCAAAACAAAATAATTCAAATAAATTATGGGAAAAATAGCAGACGTAGTTAAACCTGGTGTTGTAACAGGTTCTGACTTACAATTTATTTTTAAAGTAGCTCAGGAAAATAATTTTGCAATTCCGGCAGTGAATGTTGTTGGTTCTTCATCGGTTAACGCAGTTATGGAAGCAGCAAAAATTGCAAATGCCCCGGTAATGATTCAGTTTTCGAATGGTGGCGCCATTTTTAACGCCGGAAAAGGATTGAAACTTGAAGGTCAGCAGGCCGCCATTCTGGGTGGTATTGCAGGTGCACAACACATTCATACTTTGGCCGAAGCTTATGGTGTTCGCGTAATTCTTCATACCGACCATGCAGCAAAAAAACTGTTGCCATGGATTGACGGGTTACTCGATGCCGGTGAAAAACATTTTGCCGAAACCGGAAAACCTTTGTTCAGCTCGCACATGCTCGATCTTTCCGAAGAACCGCTGAAAGAGAATATTGAAATCAGCAAAAAATACCTGGCACGCATGAGCAAAATAGGTATGACTTTGGAAATAGAATTGGGAATTACCGGTGGCGAAGAAGATGGCGTTGACAACACAGATGCCGATTCATCGAAACTTTACACCCAGCCCGAAGAAGTTTGTTATGCATTCGAAGAACTGAGTAAAGTATCGCCAAATTTCACCATTGCCGCTTCTTTTGGTAATGTTCACGGTGTTTACAAACCGGGTAACGTAAAACTTACACCAAAAATTCTGGACAACTCACAAAAATACATCGTAAAAAAATTAGGTCTTACTGATAAAACGCCGGTAAACTTTGTATTTCATGGTGGTTCAGGTTCATCGCACGAAGAAATTCGCGAAGCAATTCAATACGGTGTAATCAAAATGAATATCGATACCGATACTCAGTGGGCATATTGGGATGGAATCCGCAAGTTTGAAGCAGCTAACCACGATTATCTGCAGGGACAAATTGGTAATCCGGAAGGTGATGACAAACCAAACAAAAAATACTACGACCCGCGCGTTTGGATAAGAAAAGCAGAAGAAACATTAATTGCCCGGTTGCAGATTGCTTTCAATGATTTGAATGCTGTTAACAGTTTGTAAAAGAGCGTCTAAAAAATAAATATTGAGAGGCTGTTCAAAAGATTGGACAGCCTTTTCTATGCTTGTAAGTATAAAAATATCCCAAAAAATCCATTTACTTTTTTGAAATATCAAAAAGTAAACTAACATTCAATCCGAAACTGGTCCATTGAAAATTTTCATCCGAAATCTTGCGAAATGGAACACTCACAAAAGGTTCTGCTTCCAAAAACAGGTTTTTATTCCATACTTTTTGATATTTGAAACTGATTAACCCTGACTGTGCCAAATAAAATGACTGGTCAAGTGAAACAGAATTTCCGTCGTTTTTCAGACTTAAATAGTATTTATTTGATATTCCTGCTGAAATGGCAAGTCTGTATTTATCGCGGATCACGAAATACCGGGTATAAATCAGCGGGAAATCAAGATACATCCAATCAAGGGTGTGGGTAACTTCGCTTTCTGAAACAATGATTTCAGGCTTCCCGGAGGGATTTCCGAGTGAGTCATTAGGAGTTGCAGTTCCTGCAACAGTATCTGAGATTTGAATTATTTCATTATCGTAGAAATTTTTCGTGTGAATCTGAGGTTTGAAGGCAACCGAGCTTTTCTCGGAAAGAAATTTCTCAAAAACCAATCCCCCGTTCAATGCATTAATTTTTGACTGGTAGGGAGCCATTCCGGTTTCGAAACTGACAGCATAGGTTGCACCAATGAGAAATGGAGTTTTAGGAATGTACATGAGGGGTTCCTTAAATAGTTTTTTATTCCCCTTTTTAATATTGCCTTGTTGCTCCTGTTGATTATTGATTTGTTGATAGTCCTGATTTGGTTTCTCAGAAATATCATTTGCCAAAACCTGCTGATTTTCAGGCACCTTATTTTGGATGATTTGGGGTGAAATACCTGATGAATCGGGCAAAATTAAAGTTGAAATGTCAATACCCGCTGATAGGCCTGATTTTTCTAAAACCTTGAAATTTTGATTGGAGTCATCTTTAACCGGTTCCGAAACTAATTCTGTTTTTTTTGATTCTGATTGTTGACCGGATGACTGATTGCTGGTTACAACCTTTTTGGTCGATTTATTTTGAGAAGAAACAGGATTTGTAAGAGGTGTGGCAACTGATTCAGAATTAATTATTTCTACAGCATTAATGTCGTTTTTGAGACCGGTCTTTTCCTCATCAGTTGTAGCCGGAATTTGTTCAGCAGTTTCCGTATTTTCAGTTTGAATAACTTTTCCCGAATTTGTGTTTTCTGTTTCAGGTTTTGTTAAAAGAACAATCGCAGTAATTGTAACAGAAGCAATAAAAATTACTTTAAGCCATTTAATCAGTTGTTTTGGTAATCCTATCCAGCCCTTCGGTGCAGGCAGTTTACTTTCCAATGCTTTCCAGTCGGAATCATTGTAAACCGGAGTGTACTCGTTTAACTCCTTTTTTACTTTATCGATCCAATTGTTATTTTGAGTACTCATAAATCTCTGTTTTTCGAAATAACATTTTTAACTGTCTTTTGGCCCTCGATAAATTTTTACGAGAAGCCATTTCGCTGATTTCGAGCTGATCCCCGATTTCTTTGTGAGAATAACCTTCGATTTCGTAAAGTATAAAAATAATGCGATAGACATCGGGAAGTTTTTGCAGCGTTGCAATGATGTCCTCCGCAGTCAGATTTGAAATGATGTTATCGTCAAAAACTGTTTCGGGTAAATGTTCGTCATAGGCAATCAATTCTGTAAATTTTGAATTTCTACGGTAATAATCGATGGCAGTATTGATAATGGTTTTGCGTAACCACGGCATGAAATTGTCAATTTTGCCACCCTCTGATAAATAGTGAAAAGTTTTCAAAAAGCTGTCATTCAGAATTTCGGCGGCTGATTCGCGGTTGTTCGAAAACCGCAGTGCAACACTCATGGCATAGCTGTAATGCATTTTATACAATTGCTCCTGGGCTTTTCTGCTTCCCCTGGAGCAATCATATAAAACAGTTTCAAGATTCGTATTTTCCTTGTTTCGGTTCTTAAATAACTTCATACATCTCTTGTACTGAATGCACTTTTCAGTTTTAAGTAGCTATTTGCTTTTTATTGTTTGTCAGAATTCAAACGATTAAATCTGACAGATGTTTTATAAACCAGCCACTATGAAATCCGGTATTTATATTTCCTTTTGGTAAAAACAATTTGTTTTTCGAATTTTCCCGGACTGATGTAATACCTTGTTTGATTTTCCGCAATGTTGAAGCAAACAAAGCTTAATTCTTTATCAAATATTGAAAAATGAGTTTCAGCAGGAATGTCCTGATAATTGAAAATAACTTCCCCGGTGTGATTCAGCGAATCATTAACTGCTGTTCCTCCCGTTTGAACCGAATCCTGCGGGTTGATTGATGTTCCGTTTCCCTGATTAGTTCCGTTTGTATTTGTCGAATCAGCTGGTAATGTTCCTCCGTTTCCCGGGTTTGGCGTATTTCCTGTTTGCAGAGAATCTGTTGATTTGTTGCCGGTTTCGATCCCCGAATTATTGCCGCCAGTATTTGTCGAATCAGCCGGTAACGTTCCTCCGTTTCCCGGGTTTGTCGTATTTACCGTTTGGAGCGAATCTGTTGGTGTGTTGCCGGTTCCGCTCCCCGAATTATTACCACTGGTATTTGTCGAATCAGCTGGTAACGTTCCTACATTTCCGGGAGTTGGCGTATTTCCTGTTTGCAGCGAATCAATTGGTGGATTACCTGTCCCGTTAATTCCTGATGAATCCTGAGAAACTGAACCATTTCCCGGAAGTATAATTTTCGAATATTTCAAGGTGAACAAATTGGTTTGATCAGTAGAATTGATAAACCGTAACCATAATTTCGAAATGGTTTTGTTATTAAATTTCAGTAAATCGGGTATTTCCACCTTTATTGAATCCGAAACTTTGTAAATGGCATTAGCGAGGTATGTTTTATGAAAAACCTCAATATTCATCCAGGTTTTCCCCTCGCTGTCATCCGCCAGATTTTCATCCCACACAAAATCAAAATCGTGGAGTTTATAATCGTCGGTGGTCAAATAAAAAATCTGCAGCGAAATTGTTGAGTCATTAAAAATACTCGCGTATTTTAACTCGAAAGGTTGTTGACTTTGAGTTGACTCATTTGAAGTTGCAGACTTTTTCAGATAACTGATTCGTTCGCCATCATCCTGAAGTGCATTTTTTTCAGGCCTTGAATCAGAAATCTCGGGTTGTTCGCAATTGCTCATTAGCAATCCCAGCAGTACAACCAGCAAAGAAATGTTTGTCCTATTCATCTTTAATAATTTTAATTTATAATTTTCTGAACGCGTTTGTAAGTCCAGACGTAAGGATAAAGGAAAGTGTGACCAACTTTTCAGTTTTTTTCACCCATTTGGATTGTTCAAAACAGGTAAATAACCATTTGAATTCTTAGGCCTGACAATCAATAACTATTCTAAATTACAGATTTAATAAAAAGTTCTTTGACTCCGAATATTATTGAAATCTGAAAATGATATTTTTGTTACATTCAAAAATTTCAATAAAATCTAAACCATGAAAGACTGGAACTGGAAAAAACTCACAATCACCCTGTTCAGGATTGCCATTGGCTGGCATTTTTTATACGAAGGCATTTCAAAATTACTGGTTCCCAACTGGAGCGCTGCTGGTTAACTTGCCAATGCAACCGGCCCGTTTGCCGGATTCTACCAGTGGATGGCTGCCTCCGAGGGACTGATGAAAATTATCGATCCGCTGAATATGGCAGCTTTGGTATTA
>DATITY010000432.1:0-1733 GCA_035467235.1 Draconibacterium sp.
TCTCGAAATCAGGAAGAATATTCATATCACTGATTTATTTACAAACTACGTCCTAAACGATGACTTTTCGGAAGCAGAAATTACTGTTTTTGCCGAAGGAGAAAATTTGAAGGGTAGTCAGTTTGAATGGAGTTTAAAATCTCCGGAAGGGAAAATTGTCTGTACAGAAAAAGGTGAAATAGATTCAGATAAATTAACCGTTTCAACACTGAAAAACCCTGAATTGTGGTGGCCACACGATCATGGCGCACAGCCATTGTATAATTCAGAGTTAACAATCAAAGATAAAACCGGCAAAGTTGTCTCTTCACAAAAACAAACAGTGGGATTCCGGCAGGTACGACTTGTAATGAACGAAGGACTTTGGGTAGAAGAAATTCCATTTCCAAAAACACGGAATAAACCTCCAATTACCATGGAAATCAATGGCCGTCGCATTTTTAGCAAAGGAACCAACTGGGTAAATCCTGAAATTTTCCCGGGAATAATTACCAAAGAACGATATAATGAACTGCTCGATTTTGCTTTGGAAGCCAATTTCAATTTGTTGCGGGTTTGGGGCGGCGGAATTGTGAATAAAGAAAGTTTTTATGAACTCTGTAACGAGAAGGGAATTCTGGTTTGGACCGAATTTCCGCTGGCGTGCAACAATTACGAAGGAACTCCCAAATACCTGAAAGTGCTGGAACAGGAATCCGAATCAATAATTAAAAGAATCAGGAAACACCCGTCGAACGCGATGTGGAGTGGAGGAAATGAATTGTTTAACAACTGGTCTGGAATGACAGACCAGTCGCTGGCGCTGCGGTTGCTCAACAGTCAATGCTACCTGTTCGACCCGCAAACTCCGTTTATTCCGACATCGCCGGTGTTTGGAATGGGGCACGGAAATTATGTTTTTCGTGATTTGGATGGTAAAACCGAAGTTTATGAGTGGATGTCAAAAGCCAAAGGAACTGCTTACACCGAGTTCGGAATGCCTGGCCCGTCGCCGGTGGAAATATTAAAAACCATTATTCCTGAAAACGAACTTTTCCCTCCGATGCCCGGAACAAGTTGGGAAAGTCACCATGCATTTAAAGCCTGGGTGGGCGATACATGGCTGATGAAAAACTTTATAACCGAATATTTTGGCGAACCAAAAAACCTCGAAGAATTGGTAGCCAACGGTCAGTGGGTGCAGTGCGAAGGATATAAATGTATTTTCGAGGAGGCGCGCCGACAGAAACCCTGGTGTGCTATGGCGCTCAACTGGTGTTACAACGAACCGTGGCCAACCGCTGCCAACAACAGCATCATCAATTACCCGGCAAAACCAAAACCTGCATTTTATGCTGTAAGCAAATCGTGCCGGCCTGTTTTGGCAAGCGCACGTATTCAAAAATTCAGGTGGAAAGCAGGAGAAAAATTCTCAACTGAACTGTTTATTCTGAATGATAAATATGAAATCATTGATACCGGTACCGTAAAAGCCAAAATCAAATCGGGTAATAAAACAGTCGAATTGGGAAAATGGGATTTTGGGAAAATAGAACCCAACAAAAATCTGGAAGGACCCATTGTAGAAGCAAATCTCCCCGGTTTTGATTCACAAAAAATGACTTTAACGCTCGAAGTTGAAGGTCATCCGGAATGGAATTCGGAGTACGATTTGTTGTTTGTTAAATAGGCTTCTACCTTTTTTTGAACGTGAATTAAATCCGGAATGAAGGTTTAAAGTTTTGCAAAAAGCG
>DATITY010000433.1:0-2035 GCA_035467235.1 Draconibacterium sp.
GTATAATCGACAGCCGGATTAGGAGTATTAATCACCTGGCTGATATAAAATTCACCGGTAACTTCAAATTCTATTTCGGCTTCTGATGAATTGTTTGCTACATCCCATGCCTTAAGTTTAAGTTTGTGTTTTCCAACCGATAAGTTTTTAAACGGAAAAGTCACTGTTCCACTTTTATAGTTATTAATATCAGACTGATAGTAATTATTTAAAACCATTACATTAGAATTATCATCATCCAAAACGGCTGTAATATCGTGTCCAATTCCGGTTCCTGCGGTATTAATTCCATTTTCGTCAGAAAGATAAGCCTTCATAGTAGGATTTTTGCTTGTTTTATCCCCGGAAACGAAATCCTGACTATCCATAAATAAATCTATATCAGGACCATTTTTATCCCCAACAGATTGATCTGACAATCCACCTATTATAAAATCATTATAAGCTCCATGAGCATCAACTTCTTCGTTTTGTGCATAATACATTATCTTTCCCTGGCCAATTGCATACGAAATATCTTTTGGCACCACAAAACTGAAAGAAAAATTGCCATTTGTTACGGTTGCTTTGCCTTTGTAAATTATATTCTCCTGTACTTTAAACTGAAATGGTGTTTCTCCATTGTTTCCCAGAGTACTCGCCATTGTTTCTTTATCGTAAACCGTTACTGCCATTTCGCCTGTAAAACTATTCAACTTATTTCCTGTGAAATCAGAAATAAAACCTTCTATATCAACTTTTTGCAAAGCTTTTATTGTATCAGCGCTATTCTCTGCATCATGACCATTTATTGAAGTAGTTATCACGTTGTGCTTTGGATACGACAATCGAAGTGCCGGATCGGCAAGTAAACTGAAATTTCTTTTATTAATAGTATTGATAGTATTAATTTTAGCCAACCGCATAATATCGCCCATTCTGTAACGATTACCTTTATCATCTGTTTCAAAAACAAAACTGTAAAAGCTTTTGCTTAACAAATAATTTGAATAGGCAAATACAAGTCGTGTTGTTGAAAAGAGGCCAATTCCACCACCAACCGGATTAAAAAGAACGTATTCTCCAATCGACATATCATCGGCATCAAACCTGCTAAATTCGCAGGTTGCGGTAACAAAAATAGGCAGGTTACTTGAGTTCGACCATGTATTTACATCACTGATATCGAGAACATGTTCGTCGGCCATAAACCGGTCGTTTGCATGCCCTACATAATTCAAAATCAAAACTCCATCTTTTACCCGGTTGTTTATTGCATCTGTAACATCCGGATATTTTTCCTCCCCTGCCGTAACCTGCTGAAGATAAGCGTCAAGATATATTTTTTCGGTAATAAACTCTTTGTGATTGGTGTTGATTTGATTGGCCAGCTTTTCAGAATCAGACATGTGTAATCCGCCATCCTCATCGTCGCCAATTAAAGAAACAATATTTCTCCAGTTACCCAATGCATCAGGTTTATAATAATTCTCGATTTTATTTATTACCAGCTCCGCTTCGTAAGTTGTAGATGAAGGAATGCGCCCAATACCCAAATCAACAGCCCCGTTATAAACACTTTCGCCCGCATCGAGAATTACAAAATAATCGTCGGTTACAAACGATGCAACCGGAACCAGTGAATTTTGGGATTGAAATGTTGGAATAAAAGTTTTTGTTCCCGATTTTATGCTCCGGTTATCATAACTACCATCGCCAAAAAGTAAAACATATTTAAGTTTATCGCCCCTGTCATAAAACATTTTTATAAAATTTCTGATTCCCGTTGCATTTCGCGCGCCAGAACTAAATTCATTATAAACCTGATCTGAAGTTACCACTTCAACACTCATTCCGTCATAACTTCTGTGAAAATCAGCCAGTCTGTTTGCTGAACTGAGAAAGTTTGGATGTGATACAATTATAAATTCAGGAGTGCTTAACGCATGCAAATTCTGATTTGCAACTTCGCCCATATATTCTGGCTCATTATAAGTGCCATTCGGATTAAAAGAAACGTATTCCAAAAGTTCACTGGCCGGACGTTTTATTAAAG
>DATITY010000434.1:0-16382 GCA_035467235.1 Draconibacterium sp.
GAATATTTAATGGCATTGTCTAACAAATTGTAAATCACGTTGGTTCCGTGGATTTTATCGGTTACAATTACCGGATTCGATGCGTTTAATTCCTTTTCAATTTTGCCTTCACGTTTTTCCACCTGAATCGAAATTCCCTGCACTGCATCTTTTATCAACTCATGAACATCGACAGCTTCCCAGTTGAATTCAAAATCTTTGCGGTCGAGGCGCGAAATGGTCAGAATATCTTCTACCTGTCGGTTCATGCGGTTGTTCTCTTTTTTTATCATGCCTGCAAAATAGCGGATTCGTTCAGGATTATTCACCACTTTTTCGTTCATAATCGAATCGGTGGCAACCGAGATTGTTGCAATCGGCGTTTTAAATTCGTGGGTCATGTTGTTGATGAAATCCGATTTCATTTCTGATATTTTCTTTTGACGAAGAATATAAAACACACTCAACCCAAATGTTACCAAAATGATGAGTGAAAAAAGAAATGAAGCCAGCAACAGCCAGTTGAGCGAACGGTAAATATAACTTTCACGTTCAGGAAACCAAAGTGCCAGTTTTATATTTTTCTGAAAAATGTCGTTCGGATAAAGATTTACCTGATATTCGGTTTCGCTCAATTTTAAAGAATCGGAAATGGCAGGTTGCTTATCAATGAGAACACTGTCCTGTAAAATTCCAAATTCAAATTGAATCGGAATATTCCTGTTTTGCAGCTCTTCACTCAAAACCTTGTTAATAAGTTCGTCATCGATACTGCGAACATCCCATTCCGAAATCTCTGTAACAACCTGGTTGGCCATTCGTTTTAAACGGTTGGCTTTTAACTGGGCACGCTTCGAAATATCCGGTTTAATAATATCAAAAGTATCTAGTTTTGTAAGCATCGAATCGATTTTTACCACGCTTATTTTATACAACGAATCGACATCAGTAATCATGGTGTCGGAATTAAAAATGAAAACCGCATTTCCCAAAACCGGCTCTTCATTAAAAATCAGAATATCACTGTCGTTTTCCGATTCAGAATTTATTTCATAGATAAAAGAACCCGACTTGTTTTTTTTTGCATCCACTTTTATTTCAATTCGCGAAGTTCTGTCGCCCGGTTTTACACGATGAATAATCCGGGCAGGCTGGGGAGGCTCTATAATTGAATCGGGATGAGTAACAGCCGGCGGTGGGGGAGGTACTGCCTCCATGTCGAATTGTTTTCCATTTTGATTTCGCCAGTTCATTGATCTGTCGAAAATCATGTGGTTGACGACACCAAAATTATGCAGGTTTTCAAGTTTATTAACTGTATTATTCAACGCTTCATTAACAGACCTGTTAAAGAGTTCGTTTTTTACGCGAATGGCGTTGTTCATCCAAACCAATTGCACAGCAATTATTCCGAGGATTGAAATCCCCATTAAAATGATTAATCCGATAAATAATTTTCTGTTCATGCTTCAAATATAGCCATTTAAAAATGTGCTGTTTTGATTTTAACTTTTCCTTAACAGTATTTAACCAGGCTTTAACTGATTGGTTGATTGCAGATAAACTATATTTGTTCCGGAATTAAAACAATTTAAAAACAGATTATTATGAAACGTATTTTATCGGTTACATTACTTTCAGGAGGTGCAGTTTTTTTACTTTCTTCATTTATTTTAATCGGCGATTATCCACAGGATCCACCTCGCAGTAAAAAAACTGAAAAGCACATAAAAATGGTGAAGATTGACGACGATGGTAAAAAAATGGAATTGGATACAGTTATTCATGGCGATGATATTTTTGTCTGGCAGGGCGACACCATTGGCGGCAAAAAAGAAATGAAATGGATTTCGAAAGATGATTTTAAAATGGACTCAATCCATCAGAATTTTGATATGAATTTTGAATATAAAATTGAAGACGATGGCGAAGGCAACATGGTGATTATGAAATCTGGAAAGGGAGGTAAACACATGATTATGGCGCCGGTTCCACCCGGAACACCTATGCCTCCGCATGCTCCGAACGTGATGATGTTTAGAGGCCCGAAAAGCAAAAACGTGATTGATCTGAGTGATCCGGGAATTATCTCATACGATAAGAAACTTAGAAAAGACGGAACTGAGAAAATTACCATCGTCCGCAAACAGGTAAGTGAGGAAGATTCACTGATGGAAGATGTTTTAATTCGGGCGCCTCATCCGGGCAATGCTTTTTTCTACAGTGATTCCCCTGAACATGTAAAAACAATAAAAGTTATTAAATCGGACGACGGGACTACCAGGGTTTTTGAGGATGACAAGGTTATGCATTTAGAAGGAGATAAAGGCGAAGCCACTTTTACAGGCGAAGACGGTGAAGTGATTCATATAAAAGAAATTAATGAGGGTGACAAAAAGCAAATTAAAGTTGAAGTAGAGAAAAAAGTGGAAAAGGAAAACAAGTAAATAATCAGGAAAATGAAATGTAAAACAGGCCAGTCATTTACCGACTGGCCTGTTTTTGTTATTATCTATTTATTGGTTATCAGTATTTTTTTTGAAAAGACCTGATTGTCAGCATTGATTTGGATAATTGCCAGACCTTCGTAATTGCCAGGAAGAAATAATTTGTTTGTGACTGATTCAAGGTTTCCTGTTTTTAAAATCTGACCGCTCATATTTAAAAGTGTGTATTTTGCATTGGCTTTTAACGCTTTGGTAAAGGTAATGTAGATGAAATCCTTCCCGGGATTTGGGTAAATGCTTACAAAATTATCATCGGCAATTTCAGCAATTTCAGTTGTTACAGGTGTTATCTCAATTATTTTGTCGTCGTCGGCTTTTGGTGTTCCCCTTCCGTCGCGGTTACTAACCGCTGTATAAACTTTTCCGTCAGGTGAAACGCAAATATCGCGTAACCGGCCAAAAGCATTTGTGTAAAAATCGGTAGATTTTATGACTTCAGTACCGCCTTCATTTAAAAGTAATTGAGTAATTCGGCTGGCTTTCAGTGATGTAACCAAAAGACTGTTTTTCCATTCCGGAATTAAATCAGAGTTGTAGAAATCTATTCCGGCCACGGCTAAAGTTGGAGTCCATGCGAAAATCGGTTCAACCACATTATTGTTGATGCAGAATGAATTTTCACCTGCAATGTCACAAAATCCTTCCACATTCGGCCAGCCATAATTTCTGCCTTTTTGAATTATATTTATTTCGTCGTTACTGCTTGCGCCATGTTCGCTGCTATAAAGAATGTTTCCGCCGGGAGAATACACCAGACCCTGCGGATTTCGGTGCCCCCAGGTCCAGACAGGACTGTTTTGTACCGGATTATCGTCAGGAATTGTACCATCCAGATTTATCCTCAGTGTTTTGCCGTTTATATTATCGACATCCTGAGAATTGCTTGTGACCTGAGCATCGCCAGTTGTAAAAATTAATTTTTTATCAGGCGAGATAACCATTCTGCAACCATTATGATTGTTGGCGCCATCGATATTTTCGAGCAAAATAAACGGGTTGCCCGCTTTTCCTGTGGATGGATTAAAAGTAAACCGTACGATTTTTTCGCGGTAATCGTTTCCGGCAGCATAATAGTTGTAGGCAACATAGAAATAATTGTTTACTGAAAAATCAGGATCGGTTACCATTCCAAGCAAACCGCCTTCGCCAACTTCTTTTGCCTCGGAAATAAGTATTACTTCGGAGACGGCACCGTTTTCGGGATTGATTCTGCTGATTTTTCCCAATCTTTCGGTAACCCATATATAATTATCGGGCCCCCAGAGTATTTCCCAGGGAGTATCTAGATTGGTTGCAACTGTTCTCGTTTTCAGGTTATTTTGGGCTTTTGCATTTTCTAAACCAATGATTAACAAAGCTGATATCAGGATTAATGTTTTCATGTTTTCAGTATTTAATGAAATCCGACTACATTTTATAACCCTGAAACGGCTGCTTTTGTTTCCGCTTACACCAAAATTGGAGTTTAATTGACTTTTTAGATTTTTAAAAATGCATAAGGTAATAAGGTTGGGTTTTTAACTGGTTGCCTGTTACGAAGGTTGGATAAAAAAAATAAGGTTTTTCAAGAACAAAAAAACCTTATTTTCAATTTTTCAACCTTAACAGAAAAGTTATAAATGTGATTTCTTATTACCTTATTATTTTCAGATAAAACCCGTTTTTCTTTCCTACTCCCTTCCTCTCTGCGAGAGCTGGGGAGGGGCTTCTTCATAATCTGTCTCATTTACCCACCCTGCTTTCACTTTTTCGTCAGCCATAAAACGGTTGTAATAATTTTGAACTTCTCCCTGATACGGATATTTATCAAAAATATCTCCATTCCCCAAAATCCGCGGGTCGCCCTGTTCTGTAAGTTTTTGAATCATTTCGTTTTCCATTTTTGTTTTCAGTTCTGCAAAGTTTTCTTCGCTGGCGAGGTTTTTCATGCAAAACGGGTCTTCTTTAATGTTGTACAATTCCTTTTCAACCCGTTTTCCAAAATTGAGTTGCCAGTATTCCAAAATTCCCTTTTTACGGCGCATATCCAGAATATAGGTTTTTGTGGGACTGCCATCGCAGTTGAGGTAGCCGGTTTCGGGATTGCAAGCTGGCCAGCGGTCAGGTTCATAGTTGCGCAAATACAAAAAATCATCTTTCACAATTCCCCGAACCGGATATCCTTCATCGTTGGGCCGGCCAACATCATGCCGTTCCATGCCAACCAAAACAAAATCGCGTTCCGGATTTACAATTCCCGATTTTTCAGCGTTAAAAATATCGGTTAAACTTTTGCCGGTAACCGGCTGCATTCCTGCAGTTTCGGCTGTTAATCCTGCTACTTCAAGATAAGTCGGAACAAAATCGATGAAATTGACAAAATCTTCAACTACACGTCCGGGATTTTTAATGCCATTCGGCCACATAATTGCGAGTGGAAGATGGTTTCCGTATTCATACATATTCCCTTTTACCCGTGGAAATGGCATTCCATTGTCAGCCGTAACAATCACAATCGTATTATCCAGTTCACCGATTTCTTCGAGCTTTTGCAGCATTCGTTGCAGGTGCAAATCAAAATATTCAATTTCGAAGGCATAATCGAGCATGTCCTGACGAATCGTATCCACATCGGGCCAGAAAGCTGGAACTTCATCAATATCAGACCTATTTTTTCTCCCAAGTCTTTCACCTACTCCAAACTCATATTCACGGTGAGGTTCGGTGCTGCCATACCAAAAGCAAAAGGGTTGTCCGGCAGGTCTGGCTTCCAGAAAAGCTTCAAAATTCCGGGCGTAATCGTTATTCGAAATATATTTTGCAGGTGGTTCGGTTTTAAATTCGTCAAACTTTGGTCCGGTAAGTTGGCGTTTTATTCCGTTTATTTCTCCCGGATCGCCGGGAGCCCAGCCTTTGGCTACGCTGCCAACAAAATACCCGTTTTCAGCCAGCGCTTCGGCATAAGTTTTAAATTTTGCAGGGAAAAGTGGTGAGTGATTGGCTGCTTCTTCCAGTTGCCAGCTATTTCGTCCGGTTAAAATGCACGAACGCGATGGCGCACATTTGGCGTTGGGTGTGTAACAACGTGTAAATAGAATTCCACTGCTGGCAACCTTGTCAAACGCCGGAGTTTTTACCCATTTGCAACCATAAGCGCCAAAATGTTTCCATGAGGCATCGTCTGCAATGGCAAATAAAATGTTGGGCATTTCTGAAAGTTCTGGCTTGGTTTTGCACCCGGTTAAAATCATGCTGACAAAAAATAACAGGATTAATAAGGCTGTCTTGTTCTTCATGATTTATCAGTTTTTCTTTTCGGTTGATGTATTGAAGTGTAAATTTAACTCTTAATTTTACGCAATTCAAAAACGAAATTTAACTTTTAAATTATTTCTTATGAAGAATACATTGATTTTATTGCTTTCGGTGGTATTGCTCTCTTGTGCAAAACCAAAAAACCTACCGGTTCTGATTGATGAAGATACCTTTAAAACAGAACATGACGGAAAATCAGTTGTGCTTTTTACCCTGAAAAATGCAAACGGACTTGTGGCCCAGATTACTAACTATGGTGGAAAGGTGATTAATTTATGGACTCCCGATAAAAACGGCGATTTTGCCGATATTGTAATTGGTTACGAAACATCAGCTGAATATCTGAATACCAGCGAAATTTATTACGGAACGCTGATTGGCCGTTACGGAAACCGGATTGCAAACGGGCAGTTTACATTAAACGATTCGGTTTACACGCTTGCCAGAAATAACGGTGAAAACCATCTGCATGGTGGAATAAAAGGTTTTAACAACGTGGTTTGGGATGCAAAAAAGCTGGACGACCAGACACTTGAACTGACCTATCTTTCAGTTGATGGGGAAGAAGGTTATCCAGGAAACCTAAATGTAAAAGTGGTTTACAAGCTAACAAACGACGATGAACTCAAAGTTGAATATTGGGCAACAACCGATAAACCAACTCCCATAAACCTTACACAACATTCGTTTTTTAATTTGAAGGGAGCCGGTAACGGCGATGTAAACGACCACATTATGCAAATAATGGCAGATGCATACACGCCGGTCGATTCAACTTTAATTCCCACTGGCGAAATTGCCCCGGTTGACGGTACTCAGTTTGATTTCAGAACACCAACAACAATTGGCGACAGAATTAACGATGAGCATATTCAGTTGAAATATGGAAACGGTTACGACCACAACTGGGTTTTAAATAAAGCCGAAACCGGTTTTACCCATGCAGCTAAAGTAGTTGAACCAGCCTCGGGCCGCACACTCGAAGTATTTACAAACGAACCCGGAATGCAGTTTTACGGCGGCAATTTTATGACTGGAAAAGACACTGGCAAAGGAGGAAAAATGTTTGCCTTTCGTGGCGCTTTCTGTCTCGAAACACAGCATTTCCCCGACAGTCCCAACAAACCTGAATTCCCTTCAACCATTCTGAATCCGGGCGAAGAATACAATTCGGTTTGTGTTTATAAGTTTGGTGTGGAGAAATAGTTTTTTGAACAATATTATATTTTCAGGAAGGCCTTTTTCAGGCCTTTCTTTTTTTAATCTTTAACTCAATCTCAGGCATAAAAGAAAGATTTAAAAATTCGCCCTGAAAAAATTTCTATATTTGCATACTTTTTTAAAAACGGTTCAGAATCACATCCGATGAATAATAAGTTTCAGGAATACAAGCAATTAGACTTGTCGCAAATCAATAAGGAAGTGTTGAGAAGGTGGCAGGAAGACGATACTTTTCATAAAAGTATCACCACCCGCGAAGGTCACCCAACTTTTGTTTTTTACGAGGGACCGCCTTCAGCCAACGGAATGCCCGGAATACATCATGTAATGGCCCGCGCAATAAAAGACATTTTCTGCCGCTACAAAACCATGAAAGGTTTTCGCGTGCACCGCAAAGCCGGGTGGGATACCCACGGTTTGCCTGTTGAATTGAGCGTTGAAAAAATGCTGAATATCACCAAAGACGATATCGGGAAAAAGATTTCGGTAGAGGAATATAACAATGCCTGCAGAACCGAGGTAATGAAATATACCCGCGAGTGGGAGGAACTCACGCGGATTATGGGTTACTGGGTAAACATGGACGATCCGTATGTTACTTACGATAACCGATACATTGAAACTGTCTGGTGGTTACTCAAACAGATTTACAACAAGGGTTTGCTTTACAAGGGATACACCATTCAACCCTATTCGCCGGCAGCGGGTACGGGTTTAAGTTCTCACGAACTGAACCAGCCCGGATGTTACCGCGATGTAAAAGACACTACCGCGGTTGCCCAGTTTAAAGCCATACGCAACGAAAAATCAGAATTTCTTTTTAAGGGTGTTGATACTGATTTGTATTTTCTGGCATGGACAACCACTCCCTGGACATTGCCTTCGAATACAGCGCTTTGCGTTGGGCCGGCAATAAAATATGTAAAAGTCAAATCTTTCAATCCGTACACCGGATTGCCTGTAACGGTAATTTTAGCGAAAGATCTGGCCCCGGTTTATTTCAGCCTGAAAAACGACAATTTATCATTCGAAGATTACAAAACAGGAGATAAAAATATTCCCTATCAGATTCTGGCTGAATACAGCGGCGAGGAACTCAAAGGCGTACAGTACGAACAATTAATTGAATGGGTACAACCTAAAGGAAAGGCATTTGAAGTAATAACCGGCGATTTTGTTACCATCGAGGACGGAACAGGAATTGTTCACATCGCTCCGACCTTTGGCGCTGATGATGACCGTGTTGCCAAACAAAACGGAATCTCACCATTAGTTGTAGAAGATACGGATGGCAAAACACAAGCTCTCGTTGACAGAAAAGGCAGGTTTTATCCCACAGCCAACCTCGATAAAGATTTTATCGAAAAGTATGTGAATGTTAAAAAGTACCATGACTTTGCAGGGCGTTCGGTAAAAAATGAGTACGACGATAAACTCGAAGATGATGCATCGACCGTTGATATTGACATTGCCGTAATGCTTAAGTCAGAGAACAAAGCTTTTCGAATTGAAAAACACGTTCACAGTTATCCGCACTGCTGGCGAACCGATAAACCAATTTTATATTATCCGCTCGATTCGTGGTTTATCAAAACAACTGCCGTTAAGGATAAAATGGTGGAATTGAACAACACCATCAACTGGAAACCACAGTCAACAGGTACCGGACGTTTTGGCAACTGGCTCGAAAACCTGGTTGACTGGAACCTGAGTCGCTCGCGCTACTGGGGAACGCCGCTGCCCATCTGGAGAACCGAAGATGGCTCGGAAGAAATCTGCATTGGTTCAACTGAAGAGTTGATGGCTGAAATTGATAAAGCCATGAAAGTTGGTTTTATGACCGAAAATCCTTATAAAGGATTTAAAGTTGGAATCAATTCAAAAGAAAACTACGATAAAATAGACCTCCACAAACCCTTCGTTGACCATGTTGTGCTGGTTTCGCCATCGGGACAAAAAATGTTCCGCGAGCCCGATTTAATTGATGTCTGGTTCGATTCAGGGGCAATGCCGTATGCACAAAGGCACTTCCCGTTCGAATGGAAAGAAGACTTTTCTACTGTTTTTCCTGCCGATTTTATTGCTGAAGGAGTTGACCAAACCCGTGGGTGGTTTTTTACTTTACATGCCATTGCTTCCATGATTGATGAATCGGTTGCCTTCAAAAATATCATCTCGAACGGGCTGGTACTTGACAAGAACGGCAATAAAATGTCGAAACGTTTGGGAAATGGCGTCGATCCGTTTCAAACCATTGAAGAATACGGTTCGGATCCGCTACGTTGGTACATGATTACAAACGCGCAACCCTGGGATAATCTGAAATTTGATATTGGAGGTGTTGAAGAGGTGAAACGGAAATTCTTCGGAACGCTTTACAATACCTACAACTTTTTTGCACTCTATGCCAATGTTGATGGATTCAGGTTTGCCGAAAAGGAAATACCGGTTGAACAGCGCCCTGAAATTGACCGATGGATAATTTCTCTGCTCAATTCGCTGGTGAAGGAAGTCGGATGGTGTTATGAAAATTATGAACCTACCCGCGCAGGCCGTGCCATTTCGGATTTTGTTTCTGAAAACTTAAGTAACTGGTTTGTGCGTTTGAGCCGCAAAAGATACTGGGGTGGGGAATTTACCGACGACAAAATTTCTGCATATCAAACTTTATACACCTGTTTGGAGACTGTGGCAAAGTTAATGGCTCCGATTGCGCCATTTTATGCCGATTTGTTGTACACCGACTTGAATAAAGTATCACAAAAAGAAATTGACCAAAGTGTGCATCTTGCTGATTTCCCAGCGTATAACGAAAAACTGGTTGATAAAGATCTGGAAGAAAAAATGGATCTGGCCCAAAAGGCATCGTCCATGATTCTGGCTTTGCGCCGAAAAGAAAAACTGAAAGTGCGCCAGCCGCTGGCAAGAATTATCGTGCCAGTGCTAAATTCGCGTTTTCATGAGCAATTTGAAGCGATTAAGAATATCGTTCTAACCGAAGTAAACGTAAAGGAGGTTGAATTTATAACCGATGCTTCCGGAATTATTAAGAAGAAAATAAAGCCTAATTTTAAAACATTGGGGCCAAAGTTCGGGAAATTAATGAAACAAATTGCTGAGGCTGTTAATCAGTTTGGGCAATTGGAAATTTCGGAACTGGAGAGGAAAGGGGAATTTGAAATTCTGGCGGGCAGCGAAAAAGTGACTATTACATTGGAAGATGTGGAGATTCATACTGAAGATATTCCGGGATGGACAGTTGCATCTGAAGGACAATTAACTGTGGCGCTGGATATTAATATTACGGAGGAACTTAAAGAAGAAGGATTTGCCCGTGAGTTCATTAATAAAATACAAAATATCAGAAAGGAAAGTAACTTTGAAGTTACCGATCGTATAACCTTAACAATTGTTAAAGGAGAAGAATTTAATAAAGCAATTTTAAATTATAAAGATTATATTTGCGCGCAAACTTTGGCAAATCAACTTGAATTAGTTGATAATCTGAATGATACTGATACAAAGGTAGTTGAGATTGACAAAGATTTGTTTACGCAGATTTTAGTAAAGAGAGCAAAAAACTGAAATGATGAAAGACCTGATTTTAATATAAAAATTTTATTAATTTAGGTCACTTTTAAAAAATTGTGTTAATAATATAAAACCCTTTTATCATGGGAGCAAAGAATAGATATTCGGACGAAGAGTTGCAGGAGTTTAAAGAGTTAATTCTGGAAAAACTCAGAATAGCACAAAGTGATTATGAGATGTATAAAACTTCTCTGACACAAAGTGACGGAAACGATACACAGGATACATCTCCAACTTTTAAAGTTTTGGAAGAAGGTGCAGCAACACTTTCAAAAGAAGAATCCGGGAAACTGGCACAACGTCAGTTAAAATTTATTCAGCATTTGCAGGCTGCATTAGTTCGTGTCGAGAATAAAACTTATGGTATTTGTCGCGAAACAGGGAATTTGATCAGCAAGGAAAGACTTCGCGCAGTTCCGCACGCAACACTTTCGATGGATGCTAAAATGAATCAAAAGTAATTCGAAAAATATTTGTAAATGCTCTGCGGATTATTCAGTAAAACGATTTTTCCGGGAGCATTTTTATTTTAATGAAACAGATATGACCCGCACTGTAAAATCGCTGATAATCATTTTTCTTATTTTAATTGTCGATCAGGTATTAAAAATCTGGATTAAAACAACCATGTCGCTCGGCGATGAAATTGTGGTTTTTAAAGATTGGTTTATTCTTCATTTTGTCGAGAATAATGGCATGGCTTTCGGGTTCGAATTTGCCGGCGAGTACGGGAAAATGTTTTTAAGTATATTCCGCATTTTAGCTGTAGTTGCTATTGGCTGGTATCTGTTTAAACTGGCAAAACAAAAGGAAATTCCGTTTGGATTTATCGTCAGTATCTCACTCATTTTTGCCGGTGCAATTGGAAATATTATCGACAGTTTGTTTTATGGTTTGATTTTCGAACAGAGTTATGGGCAGGTATCGGCAATTTTTCCTGCTGGCGGCGGCTATGCGGGTTTCCTGCACGGTAAAGTGGTCGATATGTTTTATTTCCCATTAATTGAAGGACGCTATCCCAATTGGTTGCCTTTTTTTGGCGGAAATCAGTTTATATTTTTCAGGCCGGTGTTTAATATTGCCGACTCAGCAATAACAGTTGGCATTTTTTCGATATTGATTTTTTACAGAACGCATTTTAATAAGATTGAAGAGAAGCCGGCAGAAGAAATTGCAGAACAAAATCCTGAAACGGTTTAAATATCAAATTCATTTAAAAAATGAATAGTGATTTTATAATATATAATACTTTAACCCGGACAAAAGAAATTTTCAAACCTCTTGTTGAAGGAAAAGTTGGCTTGTATGTTTGTGGTCCAACGGTTTACAGCGATTCTCATCTCGGTCATGCACGTCCGAATATTACTTTTGATTTGCTTTTTCGCTATCTCACTTTTTTAGGTTATAAAGTTCGATATGTTCGCAATATCACAGATGTCGGGCATTTGGAAGATGAGGTGGAAGAAACCGGTGAAGATAAAATTTCGAAAAAAGCCCGGCTCGAACAGGTTGAACCTATGGAAGTGGTGCAGAAATACATGAACACGTTTCATCACAACATGGAACAGTTGAATGTGCTTCCACCGAGTATCGAACCCCGTGCATCGGGCCATATCATTGAGCAGCAGTTGATGATTGATTCGATTGTGAAAAACGGATTTGGTTACGAGGCAAACGGTTCGGTTTATTTCGATGTTGAAAAATACAACCAGCAATACAATTACGGTAAGTTATCGGGACGAAATCTTGACGATATTAAAACCAACACCCGTGAACTTGACGGTCAAAGTGAAAAGAAGAATTCGTTTGATTTTGCGCTTTGGAAAAAAGCTTCGCCCGAACATATTATGCGCTGGCCGTCGAAATGGAGCGATGGTTTTCCGGGCTGGCACCTCGAATGCTCGGCAATGAGTACCAAATATCTGGGTGAACAGTTTGATATTCATGGAGGTGGAATGGATTTAACTTTTCCACACCACGAATGCGAAATCGCACAGTCAACGGCAAGTCTTGGCCACGAAACAGTTCGATACTGGATGCACAATAACATGATCACCATCGACGGGCAAAAAATGGCACGATCGCTGGGGAATTTTATCACTTTACAGGAGTTGTTTTCGGGCAATCACAAATTGCTGAAACAGGCCTATTCGCCAATGGCCATCAGATTTTTTATTTTACAGGCGCATTACCGCAGCACCATCGATTTTTCAAACGAAGCGCTGCAGGCATCAGAGAAAGGTCTGGAACGATTGATGAATGCTTTGAAAACTTTAGAGGAACTCACCACATCGGAGAAATCTACAATTGATATTTCAACTCCCAAGGAAAAATGTTTTGCTGCATTAAACGACGATTTGAACAGTCCGGTAGCAATTGCTCATTTGTTTGATGGAGTGAGAATGATAAACTCGGTAAAAGCCGGAACGGAAAAAATTTCATCAACTGATCTTGCAGAACTTAAATCGTTTTATCATTCAATGGTTTTTGATATTCTGGGCTTGAAACAGGAACAAACCGCTGATTCTGCAAATAATGAAATACTTGCAGGTGCAGTTGTATTGCTTATCAAATTAAGAAATGAGGCGAAAGCAAACAAAGACTGGGCAACTTCCGACAAGATTCGCAACGAACTAAATGCAATCGGTGTTGAACTGAAAGATACCAAAGAAGGGGTGGAGTGGAAATTAAAGTAGTCACTGGGCATTAATCATTGGTCACTGGTAACTGCAAAACTGATAAATTGTGAAACTGTTTTTTAAACTTTAAACTCGAAACTCTTATGTTTTCAGGAATAGTAGAAGGATTTGGCACTGTAACTGCCATCGAAAAGGACAAGGAAAATGTACATTTTACATTAACCTGCGCGTTTGCCAATGAATTAAAAGTGGATCAGAGCCTTTCGCACAACGGCGTTTGTTTGACTGTGGTAAACGTTGACAAAGAGGCAAAAACGTACAAAGTAACTGCCATAAAGGAAACACTTTTAAAATCGAATCTTGGTTTGCTCGAAGTTGGTTCGAAAGTAAATCTTGAGCGGAGCATGATGATGAATGGCCGGCTGGACGGGCACATTGTTCAGGGACATGTTGACCAGACTGCAGTTTGCACCAAAGTGGAGGAAGCCGACGGAAGCTGGTACTACACTTTCGAATACGCATTCGAATTGGAAAAGGCAAAACAAGGTTATATGACTGTCGAAAAAGGTTCGGTTTGCGTGAATGGCGTTAGCCTGACTGTGGTAAATTCTAAAGACAATTCATTTCAGGTTGCAATTATTCCGTTTACTTATGAAGTAACCAATTTTCATACATTTAAAGTTGGTTCGGTTGTCAACATTGAGTTCGATATAATCGGTAAATACCTTAGCAAACTGAATTCATACAAATAAATGAATCAAACAGCATTAATAACCGGGGCATCAAAAAGAGTTGGAAAAGCAATTGCCGAACATCTTGCTAAGAAAGGATGGAATATTGCCATCCATTTTAATTCTTCGGAAAAACCTGCGGAAGTTCTGATTGCTGAATTATCTGCAAGATATCCCCAACAAAAATTCCATGCTTTTAAAGCGAATCTTTCCAACATTGATGAAGTTATTGAGCTGATTACAAATGTGTTGGATGAATTTGGGGAAATTCATCTTTTGGTAAATAATGCTTCGGTTTTCGATTCAGGGTATTTAAAATCAACATCACCGGAACTGTATGACGAACAGATGAATGTGAATCTGAAAGCTCCGTTTTTTTTAATCCGCGACTTTGCAAACCATTGTAAAACAGGTAACATCATTAATTTTACGGATACGAGGGTAACTTCCAACAAATCGAATTTTACGGCTTATTCACTTTCCAAAAAAGGACTTTGGAATTTAACCCAAATGGCAGCGCTTGAACTTGCTCCTGATATCAGGGTAAATGCAATTGCCCCTGGAGTTACACTTCCGCCTGAAGATAAAGACGAAAACTACCTGCTTAATCTGGCTCAAAATATCCCGATGAAAAAACCTGGTGGACTTGAACCAATTATTAAAAGTCTGGATTTTATTTTGGAAAACGATCATTTAACCGGCCAGTTGATATTTGCCGATGGTGGCGAAAATCTTGGCAAAAATGCATAATATACTATGGCAAAAATACGTGTAAAAAACCTGCTAATCAGAACATATATTGGTTTTAACCCTGACGAGCTGGTAAATAAACAGGATGTAATTATCAATCTTGAAATTGAAACCGATATTCCTGGTCATGCTTTGGAAGCCGATGAACCGCTTGACATTTTTGATTATAAAAAAATTACTAAAAAAATTATCGCATTGGTTCAGGATGGCCAGTTTAAACTATTGGAAGTATTGACTCAAAAAATACTCGATTTAATCATGGCCGACGAAAAAGTAAAATGGGCCCGTGTGGAAGTGGACAAACCACATGCTTTACGTTTTGCCGAATCGGTTTCAATGGAAATGGAGTCTGGAAGATGAATACATGCATTATCGGAATCGGGTCCAACATCGATGCAGATGCCAATATTTCAAAAATGCTCAAAATACTGGGGAATTATGTGGAAATAGTCAAGGTTTCTTTAATGATTAAAACCAAGCCAATCGGAATTGAAAATCAGCCGGATTATACAAATGGTGCGGTGAAAATCAGTACTGAACTGAATAAGGATGATTTAACGGTTTTATTAAAAAGAATTGAAGACCAGATGGGACGCGACAGAACAGTTCCAAAATTTGGCCCACGAACCATCGACCTCGATATTGTGGTTTGGAATAGCGAAATTATTGATGATGATTATTACACACGCGATTTCCTGCAAAAGAGTGTTCTTGAAATACTTTAAACAAATCCCTTTTCAAAATGCTGGTTGAATTGAGTAAAATTCATTGGATAAGGCTCTCCAAAACTACTTTCATATTTTTTTGTAAACGAACTGAAATTAAATTTGGCCAGATTGGTGTTATTGGTTTTTTGCAATGCCCAAACCTGTAAAAAGATGGCTTCTTCGTTTAAATCATCATAATCCAGAATACGTTGTGCTATTTTTTCTATCTCAGTTAAATTCAGTTCCTTCTGATAAATGGTTGCAAGGTTCAGTAAATTATCAATAACCTGATTCCCTGTAAATCCACGAATTTCGTCGAGCCACGGCCAGTGGATTCCCTTCAGAAAACGTCCCCTTTTTACAAATTCAAAAAACGAAACAAGTTGTTGTTTCGACAAACCTTCAGGAATCTGACAAAGTTTATAGGCGCTTACATAATCGCAATAAAAAGGTTTTTTGATTTTTGCCTGAAGATAACCACCGGTTGAAACAATCTCAATTCCATCGATTTGGAGTAAAATTTTACGTAATTTATTTAGTGTAACCGAACGGTTATTAGCCACTTTTCTGGATGAGATTCCTTCCCATAAAACGTCGTTAATATCCCTGATATTGGCGCCAATTCCGCTTTTTAAGGTATAAATCATGGTAAATAAAAACAGTTCCTTAACTTTTGGCGTAAACAAATCTGTAATTTCTTCTCCCTTATTATTAATGGCTTTAAATTCACCAAATAACTGAATCCGGTTTTTAATAACTTCGGATGGTGTATCAGTTTCGGTAATATTTTTTTTCTTTTTTAGTTGTTTAACCGTTATAAATATTAGTAATCCTGCAATTATGAGTATTCCGAACAGAAGAATCCAACCTTTTGAAAAATCTGAAAATGAACTTTTAACTCCTGTTTTTTCATCCAGCTGAATTTCGTCATCAAGCGACAACCTCTTTATTTCTTCGTTCCCA
>DATITY010000435.1:0-2279 GCA_035467235.1 Draconibacterium sp.
AAAGTGTCTGGCCGCTGAATTGTAAGAGTCAGACTGTCAACATGCGTATTCAGTTCAAAATCAAAATATTCATTGGTTCTGACAACACTCTTCAACAACGATGAATCAACAGAAACTGTATAATTTGCATCCTGATTTTCATAAAAAACACGGATTTTATTAAACCTGTAATCCAGGTTATTCTCCTTTTCCAGAAGAATGGTCAGTTCAGCGTTTTGCAATAAAGTAGTTGCCGAAATACCTCCCACCCCAAGTGTACAACTTTTACGTGTTTCCACATTGCGGCAGATTTGCCAGTCGCCTGAATAGCGGATGTAATATCCAAATGGAGAGTTTGTGCGCGCCATCCGGTAAGGGAACATAAAACCCCAGCCGGCATTTATTTCGCCATTCATTTGCTGCAGCCGCGAGCGGATTTGACCCGAAAAAGTGCCGGCCTGAATATGAGAACCTCCAATTTGAACCACATTAATACGCCCTTCTCCCGTACGAACCAATTTTTCAAGCTTGTCGTAAAATTTTGCAGAATAATTATCGGCACCAAAATGATGGAGTTCATTCAAATCGTACCTTATAAAATTGTACTGGTTAACCTGGTAGAGGTATGGATTGGTTTGTGCTTTCAGCGGTTGATTCAATAGGAGAAGAAAAGACGCAAGACACAAGACACAAGACACAAGAACGAATTTCCGGCCAGCGACCATTGAAGGAATGCGTGAATGTGTGAATGCATGAATAAACAATAAGGAATAAGAAATAAGGAATAAGAAATAAGGAATAAGAAAGTTTGGAACAGCCGTTAAACCAAAGTAGCTGAACTCCGAACCCTGAACCCTGAACTTCGAACTCCGAACTCTGAACTCCGAATTCAGAACATTGAACTTTGAACTTCGAACTTTAAACTCTTCGCCTCCCCTCATTCCGCTTTCTTTAGATAGTTATTGTATTCCAGCATAAATGCATTGTAAAACATATTCGAAATCAAGGTTGAGCCACGTGGTGTAAAATGCACATAGTCGGGAGCTGCCAGTTCCGGCTGGGCGGTAACCCAGCTTGGCATACTGTTGTAACCTCCCATTGCCTTGTACATATCCCAATATCCGCTTCCGGTTGAGAGGGCAGCTTGCTTCAGCGTTTCAACAACAGCAGGCAACAATTCGTAGGTTACATATTTATCTTTTATTTTGGTTGACATATCGCTGGGGCCAATTACAATCACCGCGGCATTCGGACACGACTGTTTTATACGTTTGATCTGACTTGCAAACCAGCGACCGTAATTGTCGATGGCTTTTTGGTCCTTTATGTATGGCATTACATTTCCTCCAAACTGAAGGATGAAAAGGCCGGGATTCAAATCTCTGTACATTTTTGTGCTGTGCTGAAAATCTGACTGGGTGAAAATGGTCCCCGAACTCCCGCGAAGTGCAATATTATCAACAATTACACCATCAGTATCCGACAAATCAATCCCGTAAATATCCGGACTGTCATAACCCGAAAACTTTAAAACCACATTATCAGTCGCTTCCGGCAAATCGCACGTTATAACATCATAATCTACATTTTCCTTCAAAACTGCCTGAAAAACCGCTTCTCCATTGACTAGAACCTGCAGATTAACCGGGCTTTTGGAATTTCCGTAGAACAACTTCAACCGTTTGTATTCGCGGGTTTTATTGAATGAAATATCTGATTTTGAGATACTCAGTTCCGACTGATGCAAAACTGTGCTTTGAAACGGAACTGAATCGAACGTGAGTGGCGCAAACCTCGAGAAAGCGCCCATTACACCATACCGGTTATGTTCAACCAGTGAATCCACACTTCCATAAATCGGGTACCTGGTCCAGTTTACCGAATTGGTTTGCACCGCGCTGAAAACAAAATCGTAAGGTTGAACCGCAGGTCGCAAACCAATACCGCTTCCGCCAAATTTTTTTTGCAGTTTATTTCTGAAATTGGCGGTAATCCTGTCGCCTTCCAACTGACTGTCGCCGTAATGCATTATACGTGTACTTTTCCCTTCTTTCAGATTCTGAAAGAAACGGGAAAGGTTATCGCGCCCTTCGTCGGTTATCTCTATTTTATGAATTGATTGAACCAATTCTTCATAATTAGCCGCAGCAACTGAATCCGTAAAAGCATCTTACTGTCCGGAGATTGAATCAATATCGAACTGGTGCTGTAAAATTTCGGTAACATCGGCATACTCCTCTTTTTCAAGTGAAAACATCTCTGAAAAAGTGGGCATGTGAAAGTTAAACTCACCCACTTTC
>DATITY010000436.1:0-3027 GCA_035467235.1 Draconibacterium sp.
CTACCTCAAAATAAAACGACTTTGCATTCCAATCGTAAATTGGGTAAACACGATGAAAATCTTTACTAAAATCATTTTCAGCTATTCTCCAGCGACGTGCATCATAATACCTTTGATTTTCGAATGCCATTTCAACCCGACGCTCGTTCCTGATTTTATCGAGGGTAACAGCGGATAAAGCAGCAATACCTGCTCGCGAGCGAATCTGGTTGATTGCATCGAGGGCATCTCCGTTTTTGCCCAATTCAAAAGCAGCTTCTGAATAATTCAGAAGAATTTCACCCAAACGGAATTCAATCCAGGGATGACTCGCTTCAGCCTCGTTGGGAAGGTTCATCGACTCATCGAGCAATTTTCTGATTAAAAACCCAGTCCTGTTTTCTCCGGTTGCATCTAAACCTTTTTGGAACATGCCATTATAAGTTATTGGATTATCTTCCCTAACCACATTCCCTTCTGCCGTTTTTATCCCGTACCAGATTTGCAAACTATCTCCCTGCCAAGGAGATCCATTATAGAAAATTGAAGCATGAAACCGGGGATCTTTATTCTTTAAAATCTGACTTGGGTATCCTTTAACATTTGCCCAGTCAATTTCGCCTGAAGTTCCATCCACCATTTCATAAGCATTTACCAATTCCATAGTCACATTAATTCCACTTCCCCAAAATCCGCAAAAACGCACAGGTGCAAAAAAACCATCGAAATTATGCCCGTTTTTTAATTTGATGAAATGTCGGGCAAGGATTGATTCTGAATTATTAATATCCATAAAAAGCATTTGATAGTTTTTTACCTTATCGGGATACTTGTTGTAAAGTTCAAACTTTCCAGAATTAATAATGGTCTTGGAAGCATCATACGAAGCCTGCCAGTATTTTTGCGCATCGCCAGATGAAATACCAACGACACCGTCCAATTGTAGCTGACTATATTTTGCAATACTTGCAGCATATAAAGCTGCCCTTGATTTTAATGCTAATGCAGCATATTTGGTAACTCTACCCAAATCTTTTGAATCATAATTTTCGGGCAATTCAACTGCGATTGCTTCACATTCAGATAGGATAAAATCATATACTTCCTGCTCTTTGTTGCGAGGCACAAAATTGGCTTCACCAGCATCTATTTTCTGAGGCACAGTTATCAGCGGAATACCACCATATTTTTTCACCATAGTGAAGTATTGAAATGCCCGAAGAAACCTTACTTCAGCGCTTCTCTGCTGCTTGACTTCTTCAGTTACATTGCCGGTAGGTATCAGTTCAAGAAATTCATTACATGCCCTGACGTAGTTGTAATCCCAATTGGCAAGCACAGGCACTGCACCTCCAGCATCGAGTAATCCTTTGTTCCAGTCGGTTACCTCGCCAACCCAGTTCCATCCACTAGTGGCTTCATCGCTCATGTATGTTTCTTCGGCAGGTGAAATTGGCGGCCAGGTATCCCATGTAAAATTTTGAAACATTCCATTTAATGGTGCTCTTGAATACAAGTCAATTACATAAGCATCAATAAGTTTTGGATCATTCCAAACCTGACCATCGGAGATAATATCAAGCGGTTCCTTGTCTAAAAGTTCATCCTGACATGAGGTGATGAACAGAGTTATAATAATCAGTTTTAAAAATTTTATATTTTTCATAATCTTCAGTTTTAAAAGGTAAGATTTAATCCTGCACTAATTGACTTTTGCTGTGGATAGTACCACCCGCTGCCATTGGCTTCGGGGTCAAATGGTGTTACATTATCGAAAGTAAGCAGGTTATATCCTGACAAAAATATCCTGATATTTTCAATATTTGCTTTTTCAACCCATTGCTTCGGAATTGTGTAGCCAAGTTGTAAATTTTTCAATCGAAGATAAGTAGCATCCTGTAACCAGAATGTTGACGTATGAATATTGTTGGCAACACTGCCATAAGTTAACCTGGGGTATTTTGCATTAAGGTTTTCGGGAGTCCAGTGATTCTCGAACGAAGCTAAAATATTTTCACCGTTGTAAAAAGATACTTGTGCTTCCTTGTCAAAGTAGGTGTTAAAATTTGTAGCTCCCTGCCACAACATGCTAAAATCAAAACCTTTATATGATGCTATGAAGTTAAGCCCAAACATCACTTCAGGTGTGTATCCCCTGCCAATCACATGCTTGTCTTTATCGTCCAGTATACCGTCTTTGTTATAATCCAGGTATTTGATATCACCTGGTTTTATGGTTTTGTTCGGAACATCATTTAAGTCCTGGTTAACAGTCCAGTTGTCAATTTCTTCCTGCGAATTGAAATATCCCAACGCCTCGTAACCAAAGAAACGGTTCATCCACTGTCCTGAATACTGTAAACGGGCACGGCTTTCTTCATCGATGAAAACAGGCTCTTCATAATGAATCCATTTTCCACGTGCCCAGGAAACATTTCCATCAACAGAATAATTAAATTCACCGACAGTATTTTTATGTCCCAACCTTAATTCAAATCCACGGTTGTCGTAACTGTTAATATTTTCATCGGGTAATGTGGCGCCAAAAGTTGAAGGAAGCGATTCGATGCGGGTAGCCAATACACCGGTAACTTTTCGTTTAAAAACGTCTAATTCAATCGAAAGTTTCCCTTGCCATAAAGAAGCATCGAGCCCAATATTATTTGTAACTGTGTTTTCCCATGTAATATTTGGATTAGCCAATCCAGTGGAAACTATTCCCTGATACATTGCAGTTGGGTCTCCTAAAGCATATTGTCCACCATATTTATAGCCTGTAAGAAAATTATATTGTGAAGTATTGTCATTACCGGCATTCCCGCGTGAAATACGCAATTTGAGATTATCAACAAATTCGGCAGATTTCATGAATTCTTCTTCAGAAATTCTCCAGCCAGCCAAAAAACCAGGGAAAAATCCCCATCTATTATCCTCATTAAACCGGGCTGATGCATCCCAACGGAATGTTGCTTCCAACAGGTATTTCTGACTATAGTCGTAATTTAAGCGAGTCACATACGACATGCGGCCATCTTCATAAGCGTAGCC
>DATITY010000437.1:0-2553 GCA_035467235.1 Draconibacterium sp.
GGTTGCCTGTAAAACATCGCCGCGCTGATTGACAAAACACGAAATTCCGGTATTTGCCGAGCGTGCAATACACCGCCTGGTTTCGATGGCCCGCAATCTTGCAAACGAAAGATGTTGGTGATATCCGGGTGTGTTTTTCCACCATCCGTCGTTGGTGATAATAAAAATCATTTGCGCACCTTTTCGCACATATTTGGTAACAAATTCACCAAAAACCGATTCATAACAAATAACAGGAGCAACTTCAACTTTATCCTTCGGGATAAAATTGGATGGTTCTTCCTGCCTGCCCAAACTATTTGTTGTACCACCGATATTGATAACCAAATCGCCCAGAAATCCGAGATATTTGGCAAACGGCATTTTCTCAACACCAACTACCAGAATCGATTTGTGATAAATTTGAGTTTGTCCGTTGTTTCCAAGAAAAATGGCGGTATTGAACATGTCGTAGGTCAT
This sequence comes from Draconibacterium sp., assembly GCA_035467235.1. Lineage (GTDB taxonomy): Bacteria > Bacteroidota > Bacteroidia > Bacteroidales > Prolixibacteraceae > Draconibacterium. Next base: position 460 of record DATITY010000437.1, read on the forward strand.
GTCGTTTCTGGTTCGGGCGGTTGGCGGGGCGCTTTTTTTATCGGGATAAACTTTATATGACGACACCCCAAAAACCATTTCAGCATTGGGATAGTTTTGTAAAAAGCCCGATAACTGCATCAGTTGTGTGTTTGTGCTTAATTCATCTTCGTTCCAGAATCCGGGATTTTCAAACAATGTTTCCGGCCCAATAATAAAATCGGTTTCGTTATCAATTTTCGAACCGGCCAGAGTTACAAACTTCTCCAGCTTTTCATTCTCGGCTTGCGCATCGTAACTTTCGGAATAAGGATCAATATTGGGCTGAACAATAACAATGTTTCTTGGATTTTCAGTTTCAACGTACGAAAAATACTTGATTAACGAAAAAGTAATGGGCACAATTAATAACACGGCAAAAGATGAAAGCAAAGAAACTGATTTCCGAATAGGTTGTTTTTGCAGCCAGTTGACACCCAATTTTAAAATCAGAATATTCATTACAAGAATCCAAAGCGAACCGCCCAAATAACCTGTATATTCGTACCACTGCACCATTTTTACATTGTTGGCAAAACCGTTTCCGAGGGTTAGCCACGGCCATTCAATGTCCCAGTGAAAATGAAAATATTCAAACGAAATCCAAAAAACAACCATTGCGATGTAACCCAGGTTCGATTTGAAATTTCGTCGTGCAATGTGACCCAACCAAAAGGTGAGCGACATCAGAAACGAATTGGTAACATTTGCCATTATTGCGCCTTCGGCGGTGGCATGTACTATCCACCAGGTAGTTGAAATATTCCAGATGAAAAAAGCCAGAAAAGCATGGCTCCAGAATGATACACTCCGGAATTCGGATTTTCTTTCAGTAAAAAAATGGTCGAGGTAAAGCAGCGGCAAAAAGGCAATGAAAAGTGTCCAGCCCGGAAAACCAAGCCATGCAAGACTTAGCAAAACACCTGACAGAACGGAAAGTAAAATACGGGTTCTACGCTTCATCTCTTACAATTAAATTGTCAGCAACTGCAACTTTCTTTCTCTTCTTGGACCGTTCAAAAATAAAATCAATTTTCCCCACAACCAGTCCGTAACTGGAAGCCTGATTAATAATGACACGGTTACCTGCTTTGTTTTTTTCAATAATTGGTTCTTCCAGAAAAGAGTGGGTATGCCCTCCGATAATCAGGTCGGTCATTGAGGTTTCCGCTGCCAAAATCATATCGCTGATCTTGTTTTCGCGATAACGCAAACCAAGGTGCGAGAGACAAACCACCAAATCGCATTTTTGCTCATTTTTAAGGAATGACTCCATTTCAACGGCAGTTTGCAGCGGATCGTTATAAATCGTATTTCCAAAATTTTTGTCGGCAACCAATCCTTTTAATTCGATGCCCAAACCGTAAACGCCTGTTTTTATTCCATCGCGCTTAAATATTTCCCATCGGGGAAATTTTCCAGCAAGCATGGTGTTTGAAAAATCGTAATTTGAACAAATTAACGGGAATTTTGCACTGTGCAGTGAATCTGCAATTCCTTCCAGACCATCATCAAACTCATGGTTACCGATGGTTCCGGCATTGTAACCAACTGCGCTCATCAGTTGCAACATCAGTTCGCCTTTAAAATAATTGTAATATGGGGTTCCCTGAAACATATCTCCGGCATCGAAAAGAAGGGTATTCGGGTTATCAGCTTTTGCGCGTTTTACCATTTCAGAAATACGAGCCAAACCTCCACGCCCCGTAACATTTTCATTGCCTCCTGTAAATGGTTCAATGTGGCAATGGAGGTCGTTGGTGTGCATAATCGAAATGGTGACAAAATCGCTGCCAGCCAGCAAATTCAATGGTGCTGAACCCAGGCTGATTCCTGCAATTCCCACAGCACTGTTTCTGATAAATCCTCTCCTATTCATTGGTAATCCTCCCGTCTAAATTCTCTGTTAAATTTACACCGTTAATTTTCCGTTCTTCAAAATTTGAGATAATGATATCCCGTATTTTTTTGCCGGAGGTTATCCATTCCAGTCGTTGGGTAAAAACCACCAAATCGTCGCCACCGTTGGCCGCATAATCGTTGGTTACCATCCAGTATTTCGAAGCTGAATCAAGC
>DATITY010000438.1:0-2420 GCA_035467235.1 Draconibacterium sp.
TATTATAAGCAGTTTCATGATGGGGAAAGTTATTTTATTGTTGGGATAGTGGTTCTATCAATATTTCAATATTTAAATCTGTTTGTGATTTTCGGATTATTATCCTTAAAATTCAATATTATTCAAAATCTATTCATACAAATAAAACATGAGAATAATAAGACGTATTCTTTTATAATGGTAACAGTTTTATTAATAGTTAATTACATAATATATCATTATTTTCAAAATTATCACCAATTAGATTTAAAATGGAAATTTAAACCAACATCAAATTATAGACTTTATAATATCTATACTCTTTTTTATGTGATTTTAAGTATTACTTCTTTGATAATTACCAGTAAATTTATTCTAGTTAAGATTTAACAATCACTCGTTGCTCACATTAGTAATATTTGGCTCAGTCATTGGCTCAGTGTTCTATTCTGCTGACTGGAACTCAAAACTCAGATTAATGTATGGAGTAGGTGCAATATACAATTAAATGTAAACATCGATTAAGAAATAAAAAATCAGAAAATTCTGATTCTGAATTACTTCCTGATTCTGTTATTCCTTATTTTTTGTTTTGTTATTCCATCCGATCAATGACTTTGGCTCACCTGCTGAATATGAAGAAAATTGAGTAGGTGACGGGAAGTCACCTGCTCAATTCTGATTTTATTTTTCCGGAATACCTTCGAGTGTTGCCACAAGGAAATCCCAGAATTTTTGTACGGTTGCAATGTTTACTTTTTCGTCGGGTGAGTGTGGAAAACGAATGGTCGGCCCAAACGAAATCATATCCCAGTGCGGATAATTTCCGCCAAGAATTCCACATTCCAAACCGGCATGAATTGCTTTTATTTCAGGAATTTTGCCAAAGTTTTTGTTGTAAACATCCTGCATGGTTTTCAGTATTGCCGAATCCATATTGGGTTTCCAGCCCGGATATGCGCCCGAAAGTTTTACTTCGGCACCGGCAAGTTCAAATACAGCTTTAATTCTTGATCCCAGCTCTTCCTTTGCCGAATCAACAGAGCTGCGCATTAAACATGAAGCGGTTATGATTTTCTTTTTGGCATCCGATTTTACAATCGCCAGGTTAGTTGAAGTTTCAACCAAGCCAGCCATGCTGTCGCTCATGCGGATTACAGCATTCGGACAAGCAATAATTGCAGCGGTTAGTTTTTTCTGTATTTTTTTGCTAATTACAGTTTTTGGTTTTTTTACTTCTTCCAGCGAAACAGTTAATGTTGGTTCCGTTACTGCAAGTTCACTTTTGATTATTGCAGCAGTTTCGTCAACCAGTTTTATCAATTTTTCGGTTTTCCCTTTTTTTACAGCAATTGTACCAAATGCCTCGCGGGGAATAGCATTACGCAAGCTTCCGCCTTCGATATTTGCCAGTTGTGCACCAAACTGTTCGTAAGCTACATTCAGAATCCTGAAAAATACTTTAATCGCGTTTCCCCGACCCAACGGAATATCGATTCCAGAGTGACCACCTTTCATACCGGTAACACTCAGTTTCATGCCAACCTGGTTTTTAGTTGTTTTCTTTTCGGCGTATTTAAATTTACAGGTAACATCTTCGCCTCCCGCACAACCAACATACAGTTCGCCTTCGTCTTCAGAATCCATATTAATCAAAATATCACCGTTCAGTAATCCTGATTTTAAACCATTGGCGCCATCCATTCCGGTTTCCTCTGTTGCAGTTAATAAAACCTCAACCGGACCGTGTTTAATGGTTTTTGATGCTAACACTGCCATTGCTGCCGAAACTCCAATTCCATTATCAGAACCTAGTGTTGTACCGTTTGCTTTAACCCAATCACCGTCCACAATTGCTTCAATTGGATCTTTTGCAAAGTCATGCGTTTTATCGCTGTTTTTTTGCGGAACCATGTCGAGGTGACCCTGCAGAATAACTCCTTTCCGGTTTTCCATCCCGGGAGTTGCCGGTTTGCGGATAATCACGTTTCCCAATTCGTCTTTAATCGTTTCAAGACCAAGGTTTTTCCCGAAATTCACAGCCCATTCCTGAATTTTTTCTTCGTGGTGTGATGGACGAGGTATTTGAAGCATTTGATCGAAAACGCTCCATACCTCGACTGGCTTAATATCTTTAATGTTTGTCATAACTAATTATATTTTTTTAATATTTGGTAACTCCAATCCATATCCTTTTTTCCTGTCCTCCACTTTCAATAATAAAGCAAAAATCAGTGCAAGAACTCCAAAACCGGTAAATATCATCATGGGCAAAGTGTAGTTATAGGTATTTACCGTAAGTCCATCTCTAACCACCTGTCCTGTAATACAATATTTTTCGAGAACCCAGCCAATAAGTGCAGGTACACCCATTAATCCCCAATTCTGGACCCAGAAAATAAGAGCATAGGCGGTCCCCAGTTGTTTTTCGGGAATAATTT
>DATITY010000439.1:0-2626 GCA_035467235.1 Draconibacterium sp.
AAAGTAAAAGTTAAAAAAGACGCCAACGAGAATTATGTTATTAATCTGCAGGTTGACGATCTTGCGGCCATTGAAAGACTGCAATCTTCAAAACAAATGTACGTGGTTTGGATGCAAACAGAAAGAGGAAACTTTGAAAATCTTGGACAATTGAAAACTTCAACCGGTTTTATGTCGAAACAAAGAACAGCATCTCTGGAAACTGTATCTTCATTTAAACCTGTCAGAATTTTTATTACTGCCGAAAATGAAAAAAATGTGCGATACCCTGATCAGCAAGTAATTTTAACGACAGACACATTTTACAAATAGAATTTTAATTTCTAATTTCCAATCTTCTTCCCTTCAAATGTGTGAATGATGTAACTCTTATCCTGAATTGTGTAACACATTAGCCAATCGACACAAGTATTTTTAGATGATATATTTTAATTGAAAATGGTTGGAAATAAATCTAAAAATAATGAAAGGTTCACATTACATTATAGCGGGATTACTCATACTTCTTTGGGGTATTGTAACCTTTTCATTTAACTCGCCCCCATTTATACAAATACTTCTTCCGATAGCCGGATTTATTGTATTTCTCAGAATTTTTTTCGGTAAAAAAGCAGATAAACAACAAATTAAAAACTAAAAAATAATTAAGATGAAAAAACAGATTTTAACTTTTATTCTGGTACTTGCTACCAGCGCAATTTTCGCAGAAGCCCCGCTGTCTAAAGGCCAGACACAAATTAATTTTGGTGTTGGATTTTCTGACGGTAGTATTCCCGTTTACGTGGGATTCGATTTTGCAGTACACAAGGATGTAACACTGGGTGCAGAATTATCCTGGCGCGGATACGACGAACATTGGGAGGAACACAATTACCACCATTCGGTTTTAGGGGTTTCAGGAAATGCAAATTATCATTTTAATACAGTACTGAATATCCCTTCAAACTGGGATTTCTACGCCGGTATAAATGTTGGGTTCTATAATTGGAATTCCCCCGATGATTACCATGGGAATCATACTTCGGGGCTTGGAATTGGAGCACAGATTGGCGGCCGGTACTATTTTAACGACAGGGTTGGAATCAACCTCGAATTCGGCGGAGGAAATGAATTTTCGCAGGGTAAGATTGGGTTAACCATAAAACTTTAAAAATGAACACAAAATTCGATTTGGATCAATGGGAAAGGGTAAAATGGAAACTAAAAAGTCTGTATCCGCAATTAACTGATTCAGACTTGATTTGGCGACATGAAACAAAGGACAGTTTGTATTATCAGATTGCATCAAAACTGGTAATTTCGAAGAAGGCATTTGCAGAAATCGTTGAATCGCTTTAACTTTTTTTCTTAGACCCGTTTGAACAACAAAATGAAGAAAGTATTAATTACACTTGATTATGATCCCAGTCCACATAAAGTGGCCGAAACAGGTTTTTCAATTGCCAAAACACTTGGCCTGGATATTACATTACAGCATGTTGCGACAGATGAAATCTATTTTAAGTTACTTGATATTGTATCGATTATGGGCATCTGCAGCCAAAGGAAAAACAGTGATGATATACAAAAAATGGGAGTTGAACTAAAAAGGTTATCTGTGCAGTTTCTGAATAAATCGAAGTTACACCTTGGCGATGCAAACGTTCATACCTTATTAAAGGACGGTGATAGTAATGAATCTGTTTTAGAGCTGGCAAAAGAAATAGAAGCTGATGTTATTATTATACTAATGGCTTTACAGGGTCGCAAATGTCTAAAATACAGAACCTTGGAGAGTGTTGCAGAAAATATTTCACTCAATTCAAGTGTTCCTGTTCTAATTATACCAACACATAAGGAAAGCATTGCCACTTATTAGCAACCGGGGAGTCAGTGTTCATTTTTAGCAGTTGGATTATTTTGTACCCGGTGGTTTTAAAAGTTTTACGAAGATGAAAACATATAATTTTTCAAAATCAGAACCACTCCCCGATTACGTTAATGAGCACGATGTTTTTGGTTTGGTTAAATCAAAGAGAACATCAATGATAAAACGGATTAAGTACAAACCATCAAATGCACCCGAACTGGATGTTGCTTATGCAGGCCTTGGAATCAGGTCTCTTGCAACATTCATCGACCTTGTTATCATATCAGGACTGATGATTATTCCGGAGATATTATTCTTTTCGTTCAACTTTAACGATATGGACTACAACGGTTATCGGTTTCTGATATTTATGGTTGTCTGGGTTTTTTATCATGCAGGATTCGACAGTTCTGCTTCTCAGTCCACCATTGGAAAAAGGTTGCTAAATCTGAAAATAATTGATTTATATGGAAAAAGAATGAGCATTGGAAGGGCTGTGTTCAGATGCCTTTCTGTGTTTATTTCAATTGCACCGGTGGGGCTTGGAATTTGGTTTATTTCAACCGAACCTAAAAAACAGGGCTGGCACGATTTAATCGCAGGTTCGTACGTAATAAAATCTGAAATCAAAAGATAAAAAAGCTATTCGAATGGCTGAAGTAAAATCAAAAACCGTTGCAGTAATTGTTGCCCATCCTGACGATGAAACATTGTGGGCAGGCGGAACAATTCTGAGCCATCCGATGTGGAATTGTTTTATCGTTTCACTCTGCCGGG
>DATITY010000440.1:0-15684 GCA_035467235.1 Draconibacterium sp.
CTTTGGCGTGGATTTATCAGCAACAATACAGGCGAAATACTTTCAACTGTTGACGGAAAACCCGTGGCCACACGTAACCGCTTTGGCAAAGGCGAAACACTCTGGATTCCGTCGCTGGTGGGACTTGGCGCCCGGTTGGACGATAACAGCCAATTAGCCGGTTTCCTCAAAAACGAACTGAAATCTAACTTCGAAAAGGCGCCTTATTGTTTTGCAACACAACAAAAAGGTTGTTTGATGAAAACCCTGCAGTCGGGCAATTCGTTTGTTACGGTGGTGGTAAACAAATCAAACGAAACCAAACCAATTGAAATAAAATCAAACGAAACAAGCAAACAGCCAAAACTCCTTTTTGCCAATAAAAAAGGCACAATTTCAGGCCAAACCATTACCATTTCGCCCGAAGAAACTGTGGTGATTGAGTGGAAGTAAGATATTATCAATCAGGATTAAGGATTAACTATAAAGATTCCGGAATTTTCGGTGTTGCACCTTTTTGAGTACAAACAAAAGCCGCGACCCGGGTGGCTTTTTCGTGTATTTTTTAAGGTTTTGGGTGTACAGTAAATGGGCTGCCACTGTTGTTTTCCTTCAGGGAGCATGTCCCGGAGCAATTCGCCGATTCCGGCAACTTTAAAATTCGTCTCTTTGGTTTTTAACTTTTACGATATTTTGATTTTGGTCGTCTTTTCCGATTTCAGGTACAACCAGATAACCATTTCGTTTCCATCGAGGGATGGCTGATAACTGACAAAGTAATCCTTGTTCAGTACTTTTTTCACACCGTCAATTTCAACCATGGCATTTGATGAATTCCAGTTTGTAATGACCAGCGACAAATTACAGATTGGGGAGTATCTGCTTGCCTGTAACTCAAATTCAAGACTTTGGTTTTTGTCCGATGTACATTCGAAGTTATACGAACGCTGGTATTTATCGTATCCTTCCGATGAAAAACCATCGGTGAGCAGTTTAACTGCCGGCGGGAAATTCCACGAGCGGGCAAGCGACATTAACGAATCGATGGGTTTATCCGTCATTCCCACCAGAGAGCGTGTCATAACAGTGTTGTCAGGACCCATTTCTACCACCTGGAAATCGCCGTTTACCTGCGTGAGCGACGAGTGGCTGGGTTTATCGGGAGCCACTGCATTGCGGCCATCGCTGGCAATCTGCGAAACAGGCCAGTGGTTCCAGCACGGAAAAGTGGAATATCCCGGCACCCATCCGAAATTAAACGGAAAAGTAATCCGGTCGGGTGTAAATATCCCAAAAGGTTTCCATTTCGATTTAAAATTGATGAGCTGAATGGCCTGAAACCGTGTTTTGTCAAAGGCTTTTGGGGCGCCGTTTTCCCAGCTGTATTCGGCTTTGTTGCCTTCCAGATCAGAAAATTCAATGGCATTGTATTCCACGTTGTCCTGTGGTTTTGTTCCAGGCTGGTTAAAGAAAATCGTTTCCTGAAACTGGTACACTTTTTTCTCCTTTTCCCAGAAATCGGTCCACAAAACCTGTTTACGCACTGCCACACCATCGGGATAAACTGTCCAGTATTCATCGGCCCAGTCGCCATGAATATTACTGTTTTCGTGCAGCAACTGGTGTTTGATTCCGGCCAGCGCGTGCCGCCAGTGAATGACACAGCGTGCAGGCGAGTTTTCAATAATCCTGACGTGTGAATATCGGCACTGTTTGTCGCCCATGGCTTCGTAACACTCACCGGTTCCAAAATTTTCGAGACTTTGGTCGGTCATCCAGATACCGTTTTCAGAAACCAAAGCCGGAATATATCCGGTACCTCTCCAGAAAACCAGTTTGGCCGGACTATCGGCAAACCGCAACACCACATCGGGATATTCGCTTCCGGCCCACAATGCATCCCAGCCGGGGGCATACTGTAATTTGGTGTAGTATGCTCCAAATGGCATCGGTTTGTCGTTTCCCGAAGGCATTTTTCTGAATTCCAAAGGTGGAGTATTACTGAGTTTTACGGCACTATACAATGCTGAAATTTCTTTATTCTGAAGTGCAGAGTCGAATAACTGCAATTCATCAATCAAACCATCAAAACGCATCCACGAAAGGATGTCTTTGCTTATTTTTCGTTCGGTAAAAGCGGGTGCCATGGGAGTTTGGGTCTTACCGATACTGATATTTTCAGAAACGGATAAATCCGGTTTACCGGTAAAAGTGTTTTTGCCGGCTGCCCTGCCATCGATAAAAAAGGTAATTCCCTTGTCCTTCTCCAATTTCATGACTACAAATGACCATTTTAACAGCGGAATACTGTCGGTTGAAACCAAGGTTTTCCAATCATTGTCAATTGCGATTCCGGCAACCAGTTTTCCAAGGTGGTTGATTCCAAAAAGAAATCCGCTTTTGAAATCTTTTTGCTGATTGATGATGGCTGAAATATTCCAAGAGTATTCCTGTGGTGCAATCCATGCGGTTATGGTAAATGATTCAGGTTCAAAATCACCGGGTTTTGTTTTTCGAACTACCTCGGTGGAATAGCCATCGAAAATTAATGCACTTCCTGAAATACCATCCTTAAAGGAAACAATTCCCAAAACTGAATCACTTTTAAAAACAGATTCCTGATTGTCGAACGACCATTGATACAAGGGAGTTTGGGCGATTGAAAAGTGAAAGTCAGATAGAAAAACCATTGCACATAAAATGCTCTTCGTCTTTTTCATTTTGGCATAATCATTAAGTTTCCTTGTTTATCAATCCAATTTTCCACAGCATCCAGAAAACAAGCGAAAGTACAACACCAACTATTGCTGCCAGCGCCATTCCTTTAAGTTGCACAGTGCCAATGTTAATGCTGGCTCCGCTCACTCCGGCAACGAAAGTAACGGCACCTAGCACCATGTTACTGTTTTTACTGAAATCAACTTTCTGCTCAACATAAATCCTGAATCCCTGAACTGCGATTACACCATACAACAGCACAGTAATTCCGCCCATCACGGCTGTGGGGATTGTTGAAATTGCTGCTGAAACTTTTCCGATAAGTGAGAATGCAATTGCAAGAATAGCGGCGCCACGGATGATCCAAACAGAATAAACACGGGTGATTGCCATAACGCCAATATTTTCACCATAAGTGGTATTGGGTGGAGAACCGGCAAATCCGGAAAGTACATTACTGATTCCATCGCCTAAAAGTGATTTATGTAACCCGGGTTTTGCCATCAAATCTTCACCGGTTATCTTTCCCGTAACAATCAGATGACTTATGTGTTCTGCTAAAACCACAATGCAGGCAGGCGCAATTATTAAGATGGCCTTTGGATCCCAAACCGGTGCCTGAAAATGTGGAAGTCCAAACCAGGGAGCATTTCCTATGGCAACTGTATCAACCATGCCCATGCCAAGGGCAAGTAAATAACCTGCCACAACAGCCACCAAAATCGGAATAACCTGCATAAAACCTTTAAACATTACAGAACCAAAAATGCCAACAAGTAAAGTAAACATCGAAACAATCAAAGTATTCGCTGAAACCTGGAAAGGTGCAACAGTTGATCCAATGTTTGTAGGCCATGGAGCCAGCCCTGCCTGTTGAGCCGCAACCGGAGCAAGTTCAAGCCCGATTATTGCAACAACCGCACCCATTATTGCAGGAGGCATAACAACATCAATCCATTTTATTCCCCATTGTTTTACAACGAATGAGATAACGATAAAAAATAATCCAAAGAAAATAAATCCGACCTGTGCATGTTCGAATCCGCCATACGAACTGATAATAAGCAGAGTAGGAGCGATAAATGCAAAACTCGAACCCAGATAGGCAGGAATACCGCCTTTGGTAACCCAGGTGTAAAGTAAGGTTCCTATTCCATTCATAAACAGGGCAATCGCCGGATCTACTCCCAGTAATATGGGTACCAGAATAGTTGCGCCAAACATGGCTGTCAGGTGTTGAAAACTCAGCGGTAAACTTTCCAGTACCGGAAGTTTCTCATGAATTCCAATGATTCTTCTTGTCATTTTTTTTTCTTTTTGATATGGTTTAATATGGTAATTGTGTTTAACAAAAAACGCGGCAATTTATCAATACTTTTCTAATCAGAAATCGGCAATCTGATTGAGTTATTCGCAAAGTATTAACAAAACAAAGGCTATTTCTTTTTTATGGTTTCCCGACGGGTAATTAACATTGGCACCGCAACTCCGATACCAAGAGAAATCATGATGAATGTGGCTTTTGCCCCGTTATTGACTGTGGCAATCAGATTTTGAAGATACAAATCGGTGTCGTTGACTGTGGTAAGCGACATGATTCCCAACATCATTTTATAGATAAAAAAGCCGGGAACCAGCGGAATTACAGAGGGAATATAAAATACAAGCGGTGGACTGTCTTTTGAGTAAGCCATTCTGATACTGACCACCCCAATAATAATCGCAGCCAGAAACGAAGCAAACACAATTCCCAAATTTGCATACATAACTCCAAATTTCACAAGTCCGCCCAAAGCGCCCAGAATACTGATGGGTAAAAGGGTTCGTTGCGGAACATTGAATAAAATGGCAAATCCCAGTGCACCAATTCCGGCTGCTATGCTTTTTGTGATTATTTCAAGTATTTCCATGTTAAAAATTAAAAAGGATTCGAACCGTAAAAACCCCCATTGCAATTGCAAGCGCGATAATCAACCCGTTCACCATGCGCACAATTCCATTCTGAATATTGCCGTCCATCATATCGGTAACCGAATTTATTAAAGGAACTCCGGGAACAAGAAAAAGTACTGAGGTAGAAAAAGCTGCATCGGGATGATTTCCGAGGTTAAAGAATTCAGCGAAACCTGCAATTAATGAAGCAGTTAACGCGGCAAAATAAACACACACATAAGGATTAAACTTTTTCTTTGTTGACCAGTGTCTTACAAACAAACCCGCAAAAGTGGCTGTAAAAGCAACCGCCATGTCGATTAATCCGCCTCCAAAAATATGGCAAAATGCTGATCCTGCAAGGCCAACCATGGTTAACACTATCCATTGCGGGTAGTGGGGCAGTTTTTTCAGCCTGCGCAATTCAACCACGACCTGGTTAATTGTCCAGTTTCCGTCGAGCACGCGCCAGCTCATGCGACTAATTCCGCTAACTATCTTGAAATTAACCCTGTGCGGCGAAGTCCTTTTTAAACGGCTAAAAAAATGTTCCTGGTCTTTGTCGATAACCGTTACCATCAAAGCACGCTGGGTAATCAGCAGTTCTATTTTGAGTCCGAGTCCCGAAGCCAGCCGTTCAAGGGTTAGCCGCGTGCGGTGTGTGCTTGCACCCGAACTCATCAGGGCAGCCCCAACGTCGAGTAAAATACTTCCAACTTCCGATGCATTACTGGTTTCTTCGTTCATTTTCAAAGAGATATATTTGAAAACACAAAGGTAGGTGAAAAATCATGCAGAAATTCACAATTCAAACCGCATTTTAGTGGCAGTTAACCAGAAGTTAATAATAAAGACGGTATTAAAATATTTCAAAAGGAATTACCGGCGTTGCCCCTTTTTGCGTGCAAACATAGGCAGCAGTGCGGGTGGCCGTTTCGTGAACTTTGGTTAACGGCACACCTTTCAGCAATCCGGAAATGAGGACTGCGGTAAATGAATCTCCGGCGCCAACCGTATCAGCAACCACTACTTTCGGCGATTCCAGAAAAGAAAATTCCTTGTTGTTTATGACTTTACTGCCTTTTTCGCCCATCGTGTAAACAACGTACCGGAGGTCAAAACTGCTGAGTAATTGCTTTAACTGGATTTCAACTTCGCCGGTTAATGCCAATAATTCTGATAAAACAGGCAGCTCTTCGTCGTTTAGTTTTAAAACATCAGTAAACTCCAGCGATTTTGTAATGATTTCAGATGAATAGAAATGTTGCCGCAAATTAATATCAAAAACTTTCAGGCAATCCGGTTTTACTGCTTTCAGAACACGCTGGATTGTTGCTGCCGAAACGGTGTTTCTTTGTCCGAGCGAGCCAAAACAAATGGCATCCAGTTCCTTGATTTTCGATTCAGTTTTTGGATTCAGTTCTATATTATCCCACGCCACATTTTCGTGAATCACATATTGCGGTTGCCCTTTTTCGTTAAGGGTTACAGTTACAGTTCCGGTGGGAAAACCATTGCGCTGAATTAAATCGCAGTTGATGTTCAGCCCGGCAAGCGACGATAAAAGTTCATCTCCCGGCTGGTCGTTGCCAACGGCGCTGATTACAACACTTTCACAACCGGCTTGCATGGCATGATATGCAAAATTGCAGGGTGCCCCGCCAATCTGTTTTCCGGTAGGCAAAACATCCCAAAGCAGCTCGCCGATTCCGGCAACAATAGGTTTATTATTCATATTTTTTTAGTTAAAGATGCATATTTTAGTTGAAAAATTTAAAGTGCATTTTGAATGAATACAGGGAAATTTTAAATTTTTCAAAACAAGGCCACTAATGTGCAAAAACGTATTTATGCCGGTCTCCGAACTAAAAAACCGGTGGAAAAATATGACTTCTGAAAGTATCTCGTAAACAGTATCTTAACGCATTTCCAAAAACGGCGTGATGTTTTCCCAAAAACGTCCCGTAGTTTTTAAAAAACATCAGGACGTTTTCCTGAAACTGTTGAGACGTTTTTTAAGAGCCCTTCGGAGGGTTGAAAAAAAGTTTAATTTATCATCTGGTTTTTGTTTGAGAAACATTTGAAAAAGAGAATTTTCCTGCATTCATCCTTTCACAAAAAACGCCACCGCAGCAATAAGTCCGGCAGCAACCACAATCCAACGGAGGATTTCGGGTTTCATTCTACCTGCCAGCTTGCCTCCAGCCCAGCCGCCTGTGAGCGAGCCAAAAATCATGATAAATGCGACCATCCAGTCCACTTTGCCGGAGAAGGCAAAATAAATGGCGGCGGCAAGGTTAATCACAAAACCGAGCGCCTGTTTCAGAAAATTGAGGCGTGTCATATTTTCGTCGGTCACCAGTCCGAGTACAGCCATCAGAATTACACCCATTCCTGCCCCAAAATAGCCGCCGTAAACGGCAGTCATAAAAACCACTCCCATCATTATTGCCGGATTGTGATGCTCCGTGTGGGCATGTCCAATCCGGCTGATCACCCAGTTTTTAATTTTTACCTGTAAAGCCAAAAGCATTGTTGCCAGCAGAATCAGATAAGGGATCAGGCTTTTGAAAGCGTCTTCACTTGTATTCAGAATCAGCAGTCCACCGGCAACTCCACCGAGAATTGAAACGGGTAAAAGCTTTATCAGGCGGGTACGCTGCGAAACAAAATCCCTGCGTTGCGCCCACATTCCACCAATTGTTCCGGGAACCAAAGCAACCGTATTTGTTACATTGGCTACAACTGGCGAAATTCCCACAGCCAGCAGCACCGGAAAACTGACCAGAGTTCCACCCCCCGCCATCGCGTTGATGAAACCTGCCGCAACTGCAGCCAAAAAAATAAGTATTTCGTTGAAAACAGACATTCAATATGATTTCGGGGCAAAGATGGTGAAAGCTGCCCAAACCGCCAAAAGGCAGGGCAATACTCTTTTTTTTCTCAAAGAGGACATGAGGTAATTTCAAATCGTTTTAATTTCATAAATTCGGAAATTCTAAAAACCAGTCAGATGATAAGAATATTCCGATTTCTTTTGGTAGTTGTTTTGCTTGCAGTAATAGGGTATATATTGGGGCCAAAACCTCCACAGGTTGAACTCAGTAAGGATTTGCCATCAATTTCGGCAAGCATTGCAAATATTGAAAGTTATGTGGTAAAAAACAGTGAAGGGTTAACCTTAAAACCCGACAATGAATCGCGGATTATCTGGGCCAACGACACTGTAAAAGAGCGCACGAATTATTCGCTTTTGTATTTGCATGGATTTTCGGCATCGTGGTACGAGGGATATCCGGCAAATACCGAATTTGCAAGGTATTTTGGTTGTAATGCCTATTTTCCGCGGCTGGCTTCTCACGGAATTGAAACTGAAGATGCTCTGATTGACATGACTCCGGATCGATTGTGGGAATCGGCAAAAGAGGCATTAATGGTTGCACGCATCCTTGGCAAAAAAGTGATTATTATGAGTACCTCCACAGGCGGAACGCTGGCATTAAAACTGGCAGCCGATTTTCCGGAATATGTTGATGGATTGATCTTGTATTCACCCAATGTCAGAATCAATAACGATGCTGCATTTTTACTTTCAAAACCCTGGGGATTGCAGATTGGCAGAAAAGTAACCGGAGGAACGCACCGGATAGTAAACGATGATTTCGAGTCGAAAGTTTGTCAGTACTGGAATTGCAAATACCGTGTTGAAGCGATTGTTTTTCTTCAGCAATTGGTTGATGAAACCATGAAAAAACAGACCTTTTCCAATGTGAATGAGCCAGTATTTCTGGGTTATTATTATAAAAATGAAGCAAACCAGGACGATGTTGTAAAGGTTGATGCCGCACTGAAAATGTTTGATCAGTTGGCAACTCCTTCAGAATCAAAAGTTAAGATAGCGTTTCCCGAAGCGGGCGACCATGTAATCGCGAGCGAAATTAAATCGGGTGCTTACAAGGAGGTGATTGTTAAAACAATAAAGTTTGGAGAAGAAATTTTGAAAATGAACCCTGCACATAAATAGTCAGGCTATTTTTCCTTTTTATTCTTTAATTGATCAATGATAATTGCCTCATGAATAATTGGTAATACAGTATCTTCTTCAATTTCATTGATTGAATAAAACCTGATGGTTCTAACCTGAGTTCTGTTTTTTGTTTCAAGAATTGGGTTTTCTTCAAGCAAATAACCTTCACAAAATCCCAAATCAACCCGATTTTCCTGCGGATTTAAATAAAATATTCGTTTTTTGCCATAAAAGAAAGGAATGTTGTACACCATTTTCTCCAAGATGAATGGTGAAGCAGACAGAATAAGTCCGCGCAACTTTTTTAAAATTGGTTTCAGATTTTCAGGTTGATCCAAAATAAAAATCTCAACCGGCGACATGTTTACTGAATTTTTTGTGCTGCGGCTTCGTCGATAAACCAGATTAATTCGCCGTTTGTTGGCGAAATGTAATAAGCCGGAAGTAGTTTTGCTGCTTCATCGTCGTTCATTATTTCAGAAATTCTTTGAGCTTTATAAACCCCGGTTACAAGGAAAAAAACACGGTTGGCGTTGTTTAAAACCCTGCCGGTGATGGTTATTCTTTTTTGCCCGGTTAACGGGTGTTTTGTTACAGCACAAATCCGTTCGTCTTCAAACAACTCGAGTTCGTCAGGAAAAATTGAAGCGGTGTGTCCGTCTTCTCCCAATCCTAAAAGTACAAGGTCGAACACTGGATTTTCTCCCCGGTAGTTCAAATTATCCTTTATTTCTGAGGCATATCGAATAGCTTCTTCCTCCGGATTATTTTCTCCTTTGATGCGGTGAATATTTTCTGAAGGAATCAAAATTTGCGATAGGAGAAAATCGTGTGCCTGCCTGTAATTGCTGTTTTCGTTATCGGGAGAAACGCAACGCTCGTCACCCCACCAAAAATGGATTCTTTCCCAATCGATTGAATACGCGTATTTTTTATTTATCCTCCTGAATAATTCTGATGGAGTATTACCACCCGAAAGTAATATATTGAAACGTTCCTGTGATGAAGATTTTGTTAGATTGAAAATTTCTTTGGCTAAAGCTTTAATAACCTGCTTTTGGTCGGCATAAATTTTTACTTCTGTTGAGACTGACATATAAATGTGTTTTAAATTTTGGTAATAACAATTAGCAGCTGATTACAGTTCACAATACAATCCGTCATCAGTTAAGTTTTTGCAAGGGTAACGCCAGCTTGCTCCTTTAATCAGCGCATCAGAATTCTCGGGTCCCCAAGTTCCGGCGGGGTAACCATAAATGGGTATTTCCGGATTGGTTTCCCACGCATTAATAATGGGCTGAACAAATTGCCAGGCTTGTTCAACTGCATCGCCACGGGCGTATAAAGTTGCATCGCCCTGCATACAATCGAGCAACAATCTTTCGTAAGCCGACGGAACTTTTGTGTTGGTCAAATCTGAATAATGAAAATCCATATTTACAGTTTGAACAACAAACCCCGCACCGGGAGTTTTCATCCCGAATTTGAGCAGAATTCCTTCGTCGGGTTGTATTCTGATGATAAGTTGATTGTTAACAGCAGTGGACGAGTTGCCAAACAAATGATGAGGTACACTTTTAAAATGAATCACAATTTCGGTAACACGTGTTGGAAGCTTTTTCCCTGTGCGGATATAAAAAGGAACGCCTGCCCACCTCCAGTTATCGATAAAAAATTTAATTGCCACAAAAGTTTCAGTGCGGGAAAAAGGATCAACTCCGGGTTCGTCACGGTAACCAATCACGTTTTCTCCTTTTATAACCGACCCGGTGTATTGCCCTCGGATTACATTTCTGGCAATCATATTTTCCTTAAAAGGTCGAAGCGATTGGAAAACTTTGATAATCTCATTTCTGATTGCATTTGCTTCAACAACTACGGGCGGCTCCATTGCAACAAATCCAACCAGTTGCATTAAATGGTTTTGAAGCATATCGCGCATTGCACCCGAATTATCGTAATATCCGCCCCGACCTTCAACACCCAAACTTTCGGCAGAGGTAATTTCAACCCGTTCAATGTAATTGTGGTTCCAAAGTGGTTCAAATATTCCGTTCGAAAAACGGGTAACCAGCAGATTTTGAACTGTTTCCTTACCCAGATAGTGGTCGATGCGATAAATCTGGTCTTCTTCGAAATAATTCAGCAACTTGATGTTAAGTTCTTTTGCCGATTGCAAATCTGTTCCGAATGGTTTTTCAACAATTAATCTTCTGAAATATTTATCCGATTTACTCAACCCGTTTTCATGCAGAAAATTCGGTATTACACTATATAATGAGGGAGGTGTTGAAAGATAGAAAATATAGTTTTCAGGAATCTGAAGATTTGCCGATATATCTGAAAGCCTGTTTTTTAAAGGAGCAAAATCTTCGGCTTTGTCATTTGAAACCGGCTGGTAAAACAACATTTTTTTGAACGGTTCAATGTTTTCTTCAGCAGGCAGAAACTCGCTGACTCTTTTTCTGAAATCATCGTCAGACAGTGCTGAACGGGAAGCGCCCAAAACAGCAAATTTCTCGGGGAGTAAATTTTGAATGTACAAATCGTACAATGCAGGTATTAATTTTCGTTTGGTTAAATCGCCAGAAGCGCCAAAAATCACCAAAATCTGATTTGTAGTTCCTTTCATAAAGCTTTGTTTTAACCTTCAACACAATGCACAATCATATTGTTCTGAAAATAAAAATACCACAAATTGTAATTCTCAACTTCATTTGCGGATGTTAATTTCCCTTTAAAGTAATCTGTTTTTCCAAAATCAAAAGGAGGAATAAAAATTTGGGTATCAAATTGAACACCCGCCTGACAGCTGCATTTAAAAATTGCCTCTTTTGCGCACCAGAACAAAATCTTTAAAAACTGACGGTTTTCTGATTTTTCAATCCATCCTGATTCTTCAGGGTGTAGAAACCTTTTTGTTACCCGGTCAATTTGCCGGTTTACATTTTCAACATCGATACCAACCAAATCATTCGAAATTACAATCGTAACCAATTGTGCAGAGTGTGAGATACTTATTTGTAGCGAAGAATCCTTTAACACTGGTCTGCCCGATTTCAGATAGGTGATTTCGGTTTTTTTATTTAACAACTGTTGCAACAATAAGCGGGTGGCAAGGTATTCAACCTGGCGTTTTTCGCCCTTGAATTTATGATATTCAACTTCTTCGTTTTCCGAAAAATGAAAAGTGGAAGACAAACTTTCTGCTGATTCTGTAATTTCCCAGATTCCAAGAATCCCTTTTTTAACTTCTATTTTCTTAACGAAAGGCATTAGTTCCAGGTGGTTGTTTCGATTAAATGAATAATGTCGGGTTCAAGGAAATCGATTACCGGCTTTAACGAATCGATATTTGGAACGTCGCGGATATAAAGCGCTCCACGTAAAAAATGATTTGTACTGTCGGTTAAAAAGAACTGCATTGGCGAGGCCGCATTTCCTTCGATTTTATAAATTAGTCCGTAAACATTTTTAGCCGGATTCATAAAAACCTGCTCCTGAATGGCGTCAGCTTTTATGGTGTGTTTGTAAGCCAGAGTGCGTGTTTCTTCCATAAATTCGTTCAAAAGCAAACGGCTTGAAATCTCCTGATTTGAAAGTTTGTAGTACGAAAGGTGAATCTCGGCTTTGTTTGCCGGTACCGAAATATTTATCCAGTACGGTTGATCGGGATTGTAAATGTCGTCAACTATTTTTGAGTAATCAGGAATGTCGAACTGGTAAGGAAAACCGGACGGTAGCGGGTGATATTTTTTTTCGGGAAAATCGATTCTGAAAAATTCCCTGGGTTTTGGCGTATATTTTTCGCTACACCCGACTAAAATTAAAAGCGGAATAGCTGCAAACCCTATTTTTTTCAATGTGTTCATACCATTTGAAACGGACAAAAAACAGAATTATTAGCTTTTATCATGATTCCGTCCTTGTTTTTCGTCATGATTATTTCTGTTGATTTCAACTTTAATTTGAATTATACGCCGGTCGTCAACCGCTTCAATGGTAAAAACAAACGGTTGGTATTCTATTTTTTCGTGAAGAACAGGGATTTCTCCTTTTAATTCCAAGATTAAACCGGCTAATGTTTCAGCATCACCTTTAATATCATTGAAAACAGTGTCGTCGCATTTCGTAACCTTGAAAAAATCGCCCAAAAGTGTTTTTCCATCAAATAGAAAAATGTTTTCAGATATTTTCGAGAAGAAATGTTCTTCCTCATCAAATTCATCAACAATTTCCCCGACTATTTCTTCCAGAACATCTTCCAGCGTTACAATTCCCGATGTGCCCCCATACTCGTCAATAACCACAGCCAAATGCACTTTATTTTTTTGAAATTCTTTTAAAAGGGAATTTATTTTTTTTGTTTCGGGAACGTAAAATGGCGGCCTGATAAGGGTTTGCCAGTTAAAAGAACCGCCTTTGTGACTGTGAGGCAGAATATCCTTTATGTACAAAATTCCTTTAATGTTGTCGAATGACCCTACATACACAGGTATTCGTGAAAAACCTGAATCGACAATCAGGTCTAAAACAGTTGAAAAACTGGTTTTAATATCGAGCGAAACAACATCAACCCTTGGTTTCATAATTTCAGCAACATTCTTATTGCCGAATTTTGCAATTCCTTCCAGAATCTCTTTTTCTTCAGAGAGTTCCTGTTCCGAAGTAAGTTTCAATGCTTTCGAAATTTCGTCCATTGAAAAGTTTTTCCGGCGTTTTTGCAATCGCCGTTCTACCAAAGAATTTGAATAAATAAATAAACCTGTAATCGGGCTAAATATTTTTTGCATTAAATGCAGCGGAAAAGCCATTATACGCGCAACGCCAAGCTTGTAGCGAGAAGCAAGGATTTTTGGCAGAATTTCGCTAAAAACCAACAGGAGAAAGGAGATTAAAATAACCTGAAGAACAAATTCAGCAATGGTCAGATTTTGAAAGGAAATTAATTGGGTGAGTATATTCACCATAAGAACAATTATACCAATGTTAATAAAAATGTTGGCTACCAAAATGGTAGTCAACATTTTTTCTGGATTCGCGAGGTTGTTAAGAACTCTTGCGTTGTTTTTATTTGTCTTTTTAAGTTTCTGATTGTCAGATGTACTCAAGGAAAAATATGCTGCTTCAGAACCGCTTACCAATGCAGAAAAGATTAAAAGTAACAAAACCAAAACCAAAGAAATAAAAACGCTTACTGTAAATGGTTGGAATTGAACACTCCATTCGCTAATTTGAGACGATGCAAGTAACGTATCTGTTTCCAAATGCTTTTAATTTGAATTAAAATGGCAAATCTTCATCGCCTCCCGGCTCATCCATTTCAGGTTCGTTTGCCACAGATGCGGGTGGCGTTATACCTGCAGTGTGTTGATTCTGATTATACTGACTTGTTCCCGATTTGTTATCGTCTGCTTTTGTTCCCAACATTTGCATGGTGTCGCCATAAATTTCGGTAATGTATCTTTTATTACCGTCTTTATCATCGTAATTTCTTGTACGTATTCTGCCTTCAATGTACAACTGACGGCCTTTTGTTACATATTTTTCGGCAACTTCTGCCAAACCGCGCCACAAAACAATGTTGTGCCATTCTGTGGTTGTAACTTTTTCGCCATTTTTGGCAGTGTATGTTTCGGAGGTTGCCAACGGGAAATTGGCTACTGCAATACCTGTGTCAAGATGCCTGATTTCAGGGTCTTTACCCACATTCCCAACTAAAATAACTTTGTTTACTGACATAATTTATTTTTTATAGGTTAACAACTAAAAATATAAAACTCTAATTGAAATTTACTGATTTACCTGTTTTAATTTTCCAGCAAGTCTAAATTCTTTAAATAGTTCTCCAATAATTTAGGTACAGCAAATTTATAAATATCTTTTTTATTTACCCTAATTAAATTGGAATGGTTAAAATCAGTTGTCTCCGATTCAATATGTATAAATCGGGCATAAATGGTCTGGTGGGTTAAAATGTGTTTTATTGCTGCGGAAACCGACTTAATATTGGCTTTTTCGTTGTTAAGTAACGGTAATTTCAAATCGAAAACCTCAGTGTCTGAAAGCTCTTTTTCGCTTTCAATTAATGGGAACTGATACAAATTCTTCCAAATGTCTTTATTAATTCTTTTTTCGAATATGATTGAATTTGTGCTTTCAATAAAATAATAGTAAAAATAGCGTACTGTCTGTTTTACCTTTTTTGATTTTACCGGAAGCTGATCAACTAAATTGTGATTTACAGCATAACAACTTTTTATTAACGGACAGGAATTACAATCGGGCGATTTAGGAATGCATTGCAATGCTCCAAATTCCATTAATGCCTGGTTGTGGAAACCGGAATTGGTGGGTGGAATCATATCGGTTGCAATTTTCTGAATTTCAATCTTCCCCTTTTCCGTATCAATTGGTGATGAAATACCAAAATAGCGGCAAATCACCCTGTAAATATTTCCATCAACGGCTGCATGTGGCAAATCGAATGCAATTGATGCAATTGCAGCTGCAGTATACGAACCAATTCCTTTCAGCGATAAAATATTTTCATAGTCTTTTGGAAAAATACCATCATATTTTTTGACAATATGTTTGGCAGTAAAATGAAGGTTTCGGGCTCGGGTGTAGTAACCCAATCCCTGCCAAAGCTTCATCACAATGTCTTCAGATGCATTTGCCAAATCAAAAACTGTTGGAAATTCTTCGATAAAGCGATTATAATAATATGTTCCCTGTGCAACCCTGGTTTGTTGAAGTATTATTTCAGAAATCCAAATTTTGTATGGATCCATTGTATTACGCCAGGGTAAATCACGTTTATTTGTTAAATACCACCTGTAAATTTCCTTCGATAAACTGCTCATTTAGCCATTACACCTTAAATTCTTTGAAAAAACAAAAATAAATTATTTGAAAAGCTTTTGGGTTTTTAAATTATTTTTATTTTTGCACCTCAAATTATTCGTTTAATACATTGAAAATTAAATATTTTAAGAAATGACAAAGGCAGATATTGTAAATGAAGT
>DATITY010000441.1:0-2935 GCA_035467235.1 Draconibacterium sp.
GTATCTTTTTAAAAAAGGAATTAAAACAACAGCTAAAAGCCGTCACGATCTATCCCAAAATAGTGAGCATCGAGCAATTTGTTGAGGAATTGAGCGGCCTTCAGTTAATAGACCACACTTCCCTGCTTTTTGAATTCTACAAAGTTCATAAACCCCTCTACCCACAGGATGCGGAAAGATTTGATTCCTTTATCCGCTGGGCGAGCTGGCTGCTGAGAGATTTCAATGAAATAGATTGTAATCTTGTTGAGGCAACTGAAGTCTTCTCCTATCTAAGCGACCTGAAAAGAATCGATGCCCAGTTTGATGCTGATGAGGTAAAACAAGCGGTCTCTGCCAACTACCTGAGCTTCATACAGAAATTCAAACCATATTATACCGAACTTACAAAAACACTTAGCACACAGGGAATGGGTTATCAGGGCATGTTGTTCAAGGAGGCCGGAAAAAACATTTCATCCTATCTTCAAAACCACCACGCAACAAAACATGTACTGGTAGGATTTAACGCCCTGAACAGAGCAGAAGAAAAGATCTTTCACGCGCTTTTATCCAATCCTGGTGCTGAAATCTATTGGGATTATGATACTTATTATTTCAAAAATAACAATGGAATTGGCTTATTCATCAATAAATACCTTAATGAATGGCCCTATTTCCGAAATAATGAAATCAAATGGGTGGGCAATTACTTGTCTGAGCGCAAGGAAATTCAGGTACTCGGCAGCCCCCTTGACAACTCGCAGATAAAAAATGTTGGTGCCCTGCTGGCAATCTCAGCCGATAAAGTGAATAATTACCAGAACACCGCCGTCATTTTAGGTGATGAAGAGCTGCTACCGGTTCTGTTAAATTCCCTGCCACCGGAAGTTAAATCAATTAATATCACCATGGGGCTCAAACTGAGTAACACCGGTTTTACCGCGCTTTTTGACCGCATTTTTAAACTTCATTCCAACCGGCTTATTACCCGCGATCTGGAATTTTTATTTCGCGATCTCATGGCCGTTTTTGATCAGAACTACTTATCGGAATTTATTGATCTGTACCTGTGGGAGAAATTCAAACAGGAAAACTTAAGAACCAACAAACTCTATATAAGCGAAAGCGAGCTCAAGGCAAATCTGGATCAATTTTCTAAAATACCGCTTGATTTTTTGTTTTTTCAATGGGACAATGAGGTAAACCACATCCTGGAAAGATTTTTGCACTTAATAGAATTGTTTGAAAATCAAATGTCGACAGGAGTGCTTGAAAAAGAGTATTTGTTTCGCTTCAAGAACTTGTTCAGGCAGCTAAGTCTTTATCATATCAAATATGATTGTTTTCACGATTTAAAGGGGCTTTATAGAACGTATCAGGAACTACTGACCCAGGAAAGCCTTCCTTTTAAAGGAGAACCCCTCTCAGGCTTGCAGATCATGGGAATGCTTGAATCCAGAGCCCTTGATTTTGAAAACGTCATCATTACTTCTGTCAATGAAGGTATACTTCCCGCCGGTAAATCAGTGAGCAGTTTTTTACCCTTTGATATCCGGGTGGCCTTTGGTCTTCCCACATATCAAGAAAAAGATACCATTTATGCTTATCACTTCTTCAGGTTACTACATAGAGCCAAAAAAATCCATTTGCTCTACAACGCCGAAGTATCCAATTTTGGAGCCGGTGAGAAAAGCAGGTTTATCACCCAGCTGGAAGTTGCCAAAGACAATGGCCTTTTTCCTGATATGGAAATGCACCACAAGATCTCCCAGCCTTTGTTTGAACCTGACTTTACAGAATTAAGACAAATTGAGAAAACAAAGTTGTTAGAATCGGGCCTGGAAGATCTGGCAAGAAAAGGATTTTCACCATCCGCCTTAACGCTGTTTATCAGAAATCCATTTGATTTTTACAAAAAAAAGATCCTGAAATTGTCTGACCTTGAAGAGCTGGAAGACAGCGTTGCGCAGAAGACCTTTGGAACCATTATACACGAAACGCTGCAGTCCCTTTACACCCCTTTTATAGGAAATTTCCTCAGCCGTGAAGATTTACTGACTATTGAAGCAGGAATTGAAACTGAGGTAAATCGTCATTTTGCAAAACATTTTGCTTCCAATAATTTTCGTTCGGGAAGAAATTATATCGGTTTATCCGTAGCCAAAAAATATATCCGGAATCTTGTGAATCTCGAAAAAAATGACATTCTTTCTGGCAAGGCCATAAAAATCCTCGCACTGGAAGAAACTCTGCAGATTGAGCATCAGGTTTCTGGTTTAGAATTCCCTGTCAGTCTGAAAGGAATTGCCGACAGGATCGATCAAGTTGATGGCATTACGCGTATTGTGGATTATAAAACAGGCAAGGTTATCAAATCTGAATTAAATCTTAAAAATTGGGAGGACCTGATCCTAGATGAAAAAAACAGCAAATCTTTTCAGGTGCTTTTTTATGCATATCTATACCGGAAAATAATAGATCCAGACTCAGAAATTTCAAGCGGGATCTATTCTTTTAAAAATCTCAGGGAAGGGTTTTTACAATTTAACGGCAGGGTTGTTTCTTCGGATGACCTTCAGGCATTTATTGCTCAATTGGACATCCTCATCCTTGCGATCTTCAATGAGACCCAGCATTTTTTAGAGAAAGAAATTGAATATTTTACATACAAATGAAAATAATTAAAAATATACCTGTCGAGGGAGACCATAACTTACCCATACTGACTGACCTCTTTTTTCTTGAAAATTCACAGCCAAAACCTGTGGTTATTTTTTGCCATGGCTATAAGGGCTTTAAAGATTGGGGACCCTGGAATCTGATTGCAGCACATTTTGCACAACAAGGTTTTTTCTTTGTAAAATTCAATTTTTCTCACAATGGCCTTACTTCTGAAAACCTGCTGGATTTTACCGATCTGGAGGCTTTCGGAAACAATAACTTTATCAAGGAG
>DATITY010000442.1:0-3600 GCA_035467235.1 Draconibacterium sp.
CCCTGTCAAATTCTGCTGCTCTCGGCCTTGGTTCCAGTCTGCACCAGGATCTAAACGGTTCACATGTTGTATATACTGACATAATTTAAAAATTTTATTCTTCTTCCTTGTAAGTATCATTTACCACTCTGAAATCGGTAATTACCTGGCGTCCCATGGGATTTCCCTGAGCATCACCACTATCATCAGCATCCTGAGGTAATAATTGAGGAGGTACGATCTCATTCATAATGCCAGGCAGAACCTGACCAAATACAGTATCTTCAAGTTGTTCAGGTTCCACAGCCCGGTTTTTAGCCATTTCAAGTGTATCATTTAGAGTATATACCAGATCGTCCCAGTTCCACTGACCGGTTTGCTGTGGTGTAACAGCCATTAAAATGGTATTTGGAGCCTTTGCATCAGGCTGGTCGTAATTAAAAGTTATGCCGGAGGTTTCATTAATATTGGGTATAATTTCCACCCACTCATCAATAAGTATTCCTGCTTTGGGGTCTTCCGGAGAAGAAGCAAGCTGAGCAGGATTTTGAATAACAAGAGATAACTTATCTTCTGAAGGTGTATAACCATCAGGGAATTCAATCCCCAACCAGTAATCTACCGAGTCACCATTATTCTCATCTACGGCAAATGGAAACTGAACTACTGTTTTTTCAGGCACTTCTAAATCAAAGTTCTCTGCCCACATTTCTAGTGTGTCAAGCTCTGCAATGCGCTCACGAACTCTTGAAAGCCCCTGCATCCAGGCTTCAATAGCCTGATCCGGAGCATTTCTCAACAGGCCTTTATGCACATTAAAACTTAATTGTTCTGTAATTTCAGCGGCTTTACGCAGTGTAAAATGAGGTAACATTATAAAAGCTTTACCAATTAACTCTTTGGCTCCATCGCGTATGGCCCCGATTCGGACATCATTTGATTTTGTGATATCTGCACCAGTGGCGAGGTATTTTCCTGCCTGTTTTATTCTTCTCGCAATTGCTATATATGCACCATCGGCAGCAGCCAGAAGTGTTTTCCCTATTTGATTGTCAAATCCTGTTTGTGTTTCAGGAATTGTGCCCGGAACACCAAAAGACGCACATTTGTTTAACAGGCCCCGCAATGTATTTACCTGAACATCAGTAAATGTATGCTCTTCTACATCGGCATAAGCTATCTCATTGACAAAGAATGAATTCAGACTGTTATTTATATTATTTAATCTTGCAAGCAGGTTAGTAGCCCGAATTAAATACTCATCAACGATCTGGTTCTTCACTTCATTTACCTGAAGTTCGTCTTCCCCCGGAATAAGTAAAGTATCAGCAGCAACTGCGGTGCTGTCTGTAATAATCTTACGTAATGACTGAATTAATCCAGCTTTTTCATAGAATGAATACTCATCATCGGCCCAGGAATTATCCTGCTGTGTATATTTAATGCTTATTTCTGCATCATCTGCTGTTAAATCACTTCCAACAGGAATAGCGATTTTTCCCTTAACGGCAGCTGCAATTCTTGCATTAAGTTCTGCTCCCCCGTCAATAGGACCTGTACCCATAAGGTGAAGCATATCTAAAGGCTGCACATTTAAATCAGCCATGCTTATGGTTGTGTTGTTGTCCACTTCGCCTAATGTGTAACTTACCAGGCATTTTATTTTTGCGGGGTTTCCTATCAAACCACCGGCCCATTTATTTAAGGTTGGTTCAGCCACCGCACGTGGGGTGAACAAGCTGTTCCATCCCGAAGGACGTGCATTATTTGTTGTTACGGATGACTCCAATTCTGCTCCTGCAACCGGGCTACTGGTGTTACCGCTTGCAGTTAATTCATAGTCGAGCGTTGGAATTGCTTCGAAAAAAACGGCTACCTTATGGGTTACTACGGTTCCGGTTCGCGGAGTATCGGTAATCTGAATTTCTTTGGGAACATCCCCTTTTGCTAGTTGATCCATAATTGCCGAGGCACGTACATGATTCCCCTGGGCAACCTGGTATACACTTTCTGAAATGCAAATGTCACCAAGCGCATCAAAAGCATCAGCCATTCGGTCAATTTCTTTCAGAAAAACATCCTTTTCGGCACTTGATGCGGCACTCAGATTCGGATTATTAATATGAGTCCACCAATCGTTACCGATTTTTTTCAGACTTTGATAAATACTATCACCCTTGTCTAGAAAATCCGGATTATTTTCGATGAAATCTTCGACGAAATCCTGTGCAATTTCAAGTAATTCCATACCATCCACAACGGTATTGATCTGCGCTTCTTCCAAATTCAAATTTTCATCAACAGGTACTTTAAAGGGAAACTCTTTTCTAAAATCGTAGATGTATTTATCCAGTTCCAAACCAAGGTGCAAATATCTTTCATGCAACCCCCTCTCAAACTGGTAGCCCAAAATTGCAGCCCCGTTCTGTCCTCCGCGAATTCCATTTAACAGATTTAATCCCATTCTTACACGTGCAGATGATAAATTTACAGCCATCTGATTTTCTACCTCGGCTGTATCTTTATTCGCATTAAAACCAGCTCGCAGTATGGCAGCTGTAATAGCATGATTCAAAGATGGAGTATGAATAAATCCCTGGTTATCAGAATCAGTATAAACAGGATCATCTCCATTCTTCCACAGTCCGGACGGAATATTTTCGGCAATTTTTCTGTCGCCTCCCTTTTTTAAATTTTCCACCCAGCCATAGGCGCCCAGGTAAATACCATTGCGCTTGCTTTTTCGCTGTTCTGCAAGGCGCTTGTTCACCATTCCCAGTCTCCATGCATCAAGCCGGTAGGTGCATAAGTCGAGATGTTCTGCCATCAATTGTTCAAGCCGTGCAGTAGGAATAGACTTTAACCTGCTTATTGCAGTCCTGGTTTCCTCCAATTCATCCAGATATTTTTGATGTTCATTATGATTTACGTAGCCATTTAATATGCTATTATTGGATAAATACTGATTCAGATAGATATTCTTCCCATAGATATAACTATAGAAAGGATTCGAATAATCAATGTTATTACCCAGTACTCCATTTAACTGCCCAATTTTACTAAACAGATAAGTCCATTTGGTAACATAGTTAATACCCGATGCATAATAATTATAATAATATCCGGGCATACCCATTCTTTTACGTACGAGTTGACTAATTACACCTTCGTGTTCGAGGATTTTAAGCATCGCATCGGCATTTGCCGAAAGAATTGAATGCCGTAACAATAAAAACAGCATGGATTTTGAAGGCATGCCATTGCTGAATGTATCTTCTTCCACATCATATTCCGAAAATTTATTTTCAGCATGAACTTCCCAGGCTTTTCGATTTAAAAGCCAATCAATGTAATACTGCAACTCAGCATTACGATTAAATATTTCCTCATTCGTAGACTCGCTCGATATGGCTGTCAAAGGAACAGATGCATCAGACAATTTCCGGTTATCAATGATATCTCCTAACAATTGTGACTGATCCGTTAAATACCTTGTTTTGTAAACCCTTGCTTTGGTAAACTGTGTGGCTATGCGGTTAAATTTCTCAATTATTCTTTGAAAGTCGGATAACTCACTGCTCTGCTCATCAGTAAATTTATCCGATTTGTAAAAATAACCAG
>DATITY010000443.1:0-3823 GCA_035467235.1 Draconibacterium sp.
TCGTGGATGAGTTTTAAATCGCGGCGAAGCAGCCACACAAACGGGTTAAACCAGTGGATTGCGTTAAACAGTTCGCAAATCACCAGATCGATTGCATGAAAATGTTTGATGTGGGCATACTCGTGGGTTATCACCATCTCCTTGTTTTCGGTGTAATCTTTTTCCGAAATCACAATGTTTTTCAAAAACGAAAACGGGTGGATAAATTCTTTTACCACTGCAAGCATATAATTCTGAAAAGATTGTTTCTCTGCTTTTTGAATCAGTTGAAAAACACGAATAAGTGAAATAATCAACCGGACAAACAATAAAATAATGGCAAAAAGGTAAATCAGCAGAACAGGATTTACCGACAGTGTGTTTGTTGGCTGAACCGTTTGAATCTCATCGGAAACAGCAGGCAGCGGATTACTGAAAACCGGCGCTTCCAACATCTGGCTGAAAACTTCAACCTGCGGAATTACCTGATTATCCTGCAAAACCGGAATTTCAGCAAACGGAAGAATGGCCGAAGAAATCAAAATCCCCAGCAAAACAAACCGGTTTACCGTGTGCATTTTGTCGCGGCTCACAGCCAGTTTAAACACAATGTAAAACAGCGCCAGACTGATTGTCGATTTTATGAGGTAAACAAAAAACGGGTTCATTGCGGGTTGTTTTTACTGTTTTCAATTTCCTGTATCAGTTTCTTTAATTCATCGAGCGAGAGTTTCTGGTCTTCAACAAACAGCGAAACCACTTTTTTATACGAGTTGTTAAAGTACTTTTTCACCACATTTCCCAAAGCGCCTTTCCGGTATTCTTCCTCGCCAACAGCGGCAAAATAACGGTGTGTATTTCCAAACTGTTCGTGGCCGATAAAACCTTTTTCCTCGAGAATGCGCACCATGGTTGAAAGTGTGTTGTAATGCAGGTTCTGGTCGGAGTACAATTCCTTTAACTCTTTCACGAACATCGGGCCTTTCTCCCAGAACAGGTTCATGATTTCTTCTTCTTTTTGTGTCAGCTTTTTCATTTTTCAGACTTTTGGATTGATAGTACTGAGTAGTGAGACAATTCAAACAACGATACAAATATAACTATATATTTTAGTTATACAACTATTTATTTAAGTTTATTAACTAAAATAAACAGTTATTTCTTTTTATACTTTTAAAACCAGACGCAACATTATTTGGAGTTTAATTATTTATTAAAAGACTGTTCATGTCTGGCTGATTTTCCTCCGAAGATAAAAAAATAAGCACTTCATAAAATTGCAAAACAGCTCTTGATTTTTCGAAATATTTCCCGCCTTAATGCACATATTTCTTTGTATTTTGCAGCAACAATTGTTCCTGTTTAACTCAGGAAGTTCCGCAAGATTCGATAAACTTAATATGAAGCTGAATGATATATCCTTGTTAAGGTT
Organism: Draconibacterium sp.; assembly: GCA_035467235.1. Lineage (GTDB taxonomy): Bacteria > Bacteroidota > Bacteroidia > Bacteroidales > Prolixibacteraceae > Draconibacterium. Next base: position 1,412 of record DATITY010000443.1, read on the forward strand.
GCTAAACCAGCAAATTGCCTCACCAAAACTAAAGACAGAAAATGATGTTGTTGGCTGGATGGGTGCGATTCAGGCGCAGGATTACAATATGTCGAAATGGGCCGTGGGTATTCGTTTGCCGGGTTCAACCGACAAATCAGTAGAATCGGCCATCGACAGGGGTGAAATCATCAGAACCCACGTATTGCGACCCACCTGGCACCTTGTTTCCTCCACCGATATTCACTACATGCTCGAATTGTCGGCGCCCCAGATAAAAAGTGCGATGAGGGCACGAGACAAAGAACTTGGACTAACCAAAATCGTTTTTGCGCGGAGCAACTCCATCATCGAAAAAGCTTTGCGCGACGGCAAACATCTGACCCGCGAAGAACTTGTAAAACTTCTTGCGGTAGACGGTTTTGTCAACGAAAACAACCGTGTGTCACACCTGTTGATGAGGGCGGAAATTGAAGGAATCATTGGCAGCGGAAGTACAAAAGCCGGTAAACAAACGTACGCAATACTTCATGAAAGGGTGCCAAAAACAAAGACTCTGAAACGTGATGAAGCTGCTGCCGAACTTGCCAGGAAATATTTTACAAGTCACGGTCCCGCCACTTTGCCGGATTTTGCCTGGTGGTCGGGATTGCCAATGAAAGAGTGCCGGCAGGCCATTGAAGATATAAAAACCAGTTTTGTCAGCGAAACTTTCGGTGATGAAACATACTGGCTGGCACCATCGGTAACTGTACCAAAGTTTGAAAAGGACCTCGTTTTATTATTTCCGGCTTTTGACGAATTTATTATCAGCTACAAAAACCGGACAGCATCACTGCCCTTTGAAAATCACATTAAAACAGTTTTTATCAACGGGATATTCCGGCCTGTAATCGTGCAAAACGGGCAGGTAATCGGAATCTGGAAACGCACGCTGAAAAACGATAAAGTAATCCTTGAAACTGAATATTTTGGCTCGCCGGGTAAAACCACAAAAAAGCGGGTAAACGAGGCTTTTGAGGATTACGCAAAGTTTCTGGGGAAAAATGCACAGATAACACATTAATTAAAAACCTGTTCTCAGTTTTTCCTTAAACATAGTTACAATATCATTCGCCCATTCATTCATTCCTTCTTTACTGTCATTCGTCTTTAAATTTCACCCGTTCATCTTAAAAATTTGGCATAATTCGTTTCAATAGATGAAATTTGAAGAGTCAGAAAACAATTTTAGAAAACAGAAAACAAAATGCCATGAAAACAATTTTTTTATTTAAAGCCATTACAGTTATAGCAGGCTTGCTGCTGCTGTTGCCGGGAATATCTCATGCCATGAAATTTATTTCGGTTTCAGACCAGGGCCGCATTTATGGCAGATTACTCGATTTTACAACGGGCGATCCGCTCGCCTTTATTTCTGCCGAACTTTTTTCGGTTTCCGATTCGCAACTGGTGGTTGGTACACTTTCGAACCTGGCCGGCGAATTTAACTTCTCTATGCTAAAACCGGGATCTTATTTTGTTGTGATGAGTGCTGAGGGTTTTGCATTCTGTCAGTTGTTTCCGGTTACAATTACTGAAGAAGAGAATAAACTCAATCTGGGAGAAATTCAGCTTACCCGTGTTTCGCGTAAACATGCAAAGACGATATCGCGTCAGCGAATGGTTCCGGCCACGGTTGTTGTTAATTCCTTGTACAGTAAATGATAAACCGTATTTCAAAATAAACATAAAACCATATTCGAATGAAACGAGCATGGCGAAATTTTGCCACACAGATGAATCATTCTAACGCGAGTTACATCGAATACCTTTAAAAATTAACAATTATAATGAGATGAAACGAGCAATCACTCCAGGTAAAATTTTCAGTTTACTCGTATTGGCAATTGTTATTTCACCCAATCTTTTTGCCCAAACCAGTGTTAACCGCGATACCATGATTGTTGCTGCCCGTGACATCATCAGCCAGACAACTTATTGCGGCCTTGTTACCATTGATTTAATTGGTCAGCCACAGGTACGCACCATGAACCCGTTTCCTGTTGAGGATGATTTGGTTATCTGGTTTGCAACTTCGCGCGACAGCCGGAAAGTTCGGGAATTGAAAAACAATCCCAAAGTTGCCGTTTATTTTTCCAACCATAATTCCGCCATCGGATATGTCAATATTTCGGGCAAAGCCGAGGTGATTGATGATAAAGAACTGTTACAGAAAAAGAAACGCGATTACTGGGAAGGAATCCCCAACTGGAAAGACATTTTTGTGTTGATAAAAATTGTACCCGATAGACTTGAGGTAATTAACTACAAACATGGACTTAACAACGACCCTAAAACCTTCAAAGCACCGACAGTTGAATTCTATTAATAACACCCCCGAACCACTAAAGGGGGCTCAGGCTGCGAACCTCATCAGAGTAAGCAGACTGC
>DATITY010000444.1:0-12666 GCA_035467235.1 Draconibacterium sp.
GCCAAGTGTTTTTGAAATTCCCAGTTCAGGTTTTATGGTAAAACGGTTGGTTCCAAGATTGACAATCCGATCAGGATCGTACTGCCCCAAAGGAAGAAATACCTGCATACTTGCCCCGAGAATGAAATTCTGTCTGTAATCTTTAAACTCGGCCAGCGACAGCGCCGGAACTCCAATAAAATTCACCGACATTCGAACCGCGGGATCACCCAAACCGGAAACTACACGTGAAACAGTTTCACCCTGGAATTCAGCGGAGCCCGAAAGCCAGGCGTAGGGTACAATCGCATCAACTTTCCCCAGTAAACCTCCCATTTTTAATGTATAAGCGTAGGCCAGAGCTGATGCATTTATATTAATATGTGCATTATCAAGAGGAATAGACGGGTCGAATAAGACTCCACCTGTGTTATAGGCATAAGCAGCTATCAAAAAATTCATACCAACCGGAATGTTCGAATAGGAGCGTGGTTCAAGCACCTGGGCATTTAAATCAGAAAAACCTGATAAAATTGCAAATGCAATGAATAACATTGAAAGCCGCCGTTTAAATTCAGATTGAAACATGTTCCCTGTAATTCTTAAATCAGTTTTGAAAACAATTATTTTGATAGAATAAAACTACAAATAATTATAGTGAATGGGAATACCAACTGATGGGTATATTTAAACCGGTTTCTCCTTCAGAATATACCAACAGGCATTTGATATGGTCAATATCAGGCTGTTTAAAACTTCCATTTGTTAAATCCTTTCATTGCGTTTGAAATCTGATAATTTTTATATCTTTACATTAAACATTCCGAAAAAAAATCCAATAACCGGAATTTTGCTCCAATTTTTTAATACCTATTATAAATTCTGTTGATAGTTATTAGCGATTTTACTAATAACTATTAAGCTTTTCTTTAATAACTATTAAAGTTATCCTGTTGTCTTATATAACAAACGTTATTGTCTCCTATTACGAACGTTATTGCCTCACATAACTAACGTTAATACCTCACTGTATAAAACAAAAAATGGTTTAATTCCATCGCAGGTTTATATTCTTCATCAGTTAATTTGTAAAAACCTTATTGCAGGCGCGGATATGATGGTCATTGTAAGGCTGAATGACTTCGATATAAATAACCCCCGGAGAAACGGGGGCTGACGATCCACACAAAACCAATCCCCGACGTGGGTTCAATAATTTATACGATTAAATTTAAAACGGATTGCTTTTACCTGAAACTTGTAACAGCTAATTTTTCAGTTTTAGGATACACCAGACCGACATCGCCATGTGCAGCAGAACAGCAGGCCAAAGTCCAATGCCCAAAAGTGTTAAGCCTAATGCCGAATATGCAAGGATGATGGAAACTCCAACGTTGTAAACCAACATAGCACCGGCTATAACTCTTGTGAAATGACTTTGCCAGTATCGGCGCGCGAGCCAGCATGCAATACCCAGAGCAAGCAGAGCTAAGCCTAAAACACGGGCCAGCACAGATTCAGTAGGTGTACTGGGTGTTGAACCCAAAAGTAATTTAACAGGAATTGAAGGAAAAGCCAAAAAAGCAAGACCAACTGCAAATTCAATAATTGCTGAAACCGTTAGTAGTTTTTTCATAATGGTTAATTTTAATAATTATCAGTTTTATGACCTAACACCGAAGGTGTTTTATTTTCATAACCTTTTCTGTTTTTTCCGCAGGTTGATGATCATGAGATTATGAAGGTGTTGACTTTTCAAGTCAACAGATTTTTAGGTTTCATTCCGGATTATCATTTTAAATTTTAACCGATATTGATTGAATAGGTAAAAATAGCATTTTCCCACACATTCTTCCTGATTCATATTTTTATGTAAATTGCGACAAAAAAATCAATATGGCCCTCGGTTGGAACGAAGTCAAAGAACGCGCAGTGCGTTTCTCGAAAGAGTGGAAAGATGCTTATAAGGAAGAAAATACAACAGCAACCTTTTGACAATGAAACCAAACGCATTGAGTTCCTTTTTGAGTTGTATGATAAATATACGGCAGGGTTGTTTGGTAAAGAGAAAAAACGTCTGAACCGCTGATGAATTTTAAAAATAAGGTGTGTAAATTAAAGGTTAAAATAAGCAGGATTATTTAAAATCAGATACTTATTGAAATTATGAACTTTTTCGGCATTAAAAACAGAAACATTATAAATCTGACAATTCTGATATTTTCTATACTGAATGTTATTGCAACAAATTCATTTGCACAAGCCGCCTCCACCAAAACATCTCCAAATAAAAACTGGAAATTCGATGGCACTTTTTTGTTCCATGTTCACGAATCCACTTTTACCAACTGGGCTTCGGGAGGTGACAACCAGTTAGCCACCAAAATGGTTATTAAACCATCCCTGAATTATGATAATGGTAAATGGTCGTGGGAAAACACGCTGGACCTTCGTTACGGGCAACAGAGAAATGCAGGAAATGAGGTTAAAAAGAACGAGGACGAAATGATTTATGCATCCAAATTAGGTAAACGGTTTTCAGAAAAATGGAAATTCAGCAGTTTTTACTCCTTTAATTCACAATTTACGCCATACCGGGAAAACGGCATAATTCAATCGGCATTTATGGCTCCTGCCTATACCAATCTCAGTATTGGGTTCGATTATGTTCCCGATAAAAAGTACAGTATTTACATGACTCCGCTTAACATGCGAAACACATGGGTACTTAACGATTCATTGTCGGCAAGGGGTGAATATATGGTGAAGCCCGGCAGTAATATAAGATTCAGATTTGGCTCGTCATTTTTAATTACTTATAAAGGAGAAATTTTAAAAATATTCTACTTGACACCAAACTGGGGTATTTTCAGGATGTTATTGATGGACTTGGCGACCCGGTGGTTAACTGGGATGCCCTTTTAAATATGAAAGTGAACAAATTTATATCTGCATCATTTTCTTTTACCTTGTTTTATGATGAGGATTCGAAAACCGATGTAAAAGATGATGAAGGAAATGTGATTGGGAAAGACGCAAAAATACAGTTCAAACAATCAATTGGTGTTGGATTCAATTTTGCTTGGTAATTTCGAAAGTGAAATTGACCATTCAGTTGACTTGTACTTTTTGCAACCTTTCGCCACTGAAACAAAACGGATTGAATATTTGTTTGATCTGTGCGATAAATACACTGCGGGGCTGTTTGCAGTAAAGAAAAATCGTAAATAAAATATAATCAGGTTTAAATTATTTCAATTACAGATAATATAAAATTTGTTACATTAAAAAAATCAAAACGATGAAAAAAGCAAAAGGAGTTAGTTTCGTAAGTACCTTCATTTTAAGTGTACTAATAACTTTAACCGGTTTTGTGAATGCACAAAAAAAGCCGAACATTCTGGTAATCTGGGGCGACGACATTGGTACCTGGAACATAAGCTACAACAACCGTGGGATGATGGGGTACCGCACTCCCAACATCGACAGGATTGCAGACGAGGGAGTTTCGTTTACCGATTATTATGCACAACAAAGTTGTACGGCTGGCCGTGCAGCATTTATCAGTGGCTCGGTACCGGTGCGGTCGGGAATGACAAAAGTAGGTTTACCCGGCGCTAAAGAAGGCTGGCAGAAGACCGATGTAACCATGGCAACCGTGCTAAAGGGCGCTGGCTATGCAACCGGGCAGTTTGGTAAAAATCACCAGGGCGATCTCGACGAACACCTGCCAACCATGCATGGTTTCGACGAATTTCAGGGAAGCCTTTATCACCTGAATGCAGAAGAAGAACCTGAAAACCGCGATTACCCGGGCGACATGGTGCTGGCAAACGGCAAAACTTTCAGGGAGCAATTTGGCCCACGCGGAATTATTAAGAGCAAAGCCGATGGAAAAGGTGGCCAAACCATTGAAAACCTTGGTCCCCTCACCAAAAAACGCATGGAAACCATCGACGATGAAACTGTGGCTGCTGCAATCGATTTTATTAAGCGTCAGAACGCCAAAGGTGAACCATTCTTTTGCTGGTGGAATGGTACACGGATGCATTTCCGTACCCATGTTAAAGAGGAACATACAGGAATTTCAGGTCAGGATGAGTACAGCGACGGAATGGTTGAACACGACATGCATGTTGGCGAATTGCTTAAAGTGATTGATGAACTGGGCATTGCCGACAATACTATCGTAATGTATTCGACCGATAACGGACCGCACTACAATACATGGCCCGATGCGGGAACAACGCCATTCCGCAGCGAGAAAAATTCAAACTGGGAAGGTGCTTACCGCGTACCAACTTTTGTAAAATGGCCAAACCATTTCCCTGCCGGTAAAACATTAAATGGCATAGTTTCGCACGAAGACTGGCTGCCAACTTTTGCTGCTGCTGCCGGCGATACCAATGTGAAAGAACGATTACTGAAAGGAACTGCTATAAATGGCAGAACCTATAAAAATCATGTTGACGGTTACAATATACTCGATTATTTAAGTGGCAAAACCGATAAATCGCCGCGTAGCGAATTCTGGTATGTGAATGATGACGGACAGGTAGTTGCTGCCCGTTACAACGACTGGAAAGTAGTATTTCTTGAAAACCGGGGCGAAGCTTTTGGCGTGTGGCGCGAACCCTTTACCGAACTGCGTGTGCCGTTGCTTTTTAATTTGCGCCGCGATCCGTTTGAAAAAGCACAACACAACTCCAATACATACAACGACTGGTTCCTCGACAGGCCTTTTATCATTGTGCCTATCCAGGCGCTTGCTGCCAAATTCCTGATGTCGATGAAAGAATATCCGCCATCACAAACACCAGGTTCTTTTAACCTTACAAAAATTGAAGAAACATTGAGAAATGCGGGTGGAAGTAAATAACACCTGTTATAATAATAATGATAAACGGCTATCTTAACGGGTGGCCGTTTCTTTTTTCCAGTGACAAATACACCAAAACGAGTTGGACAAAGCCGTTGATTCAGCTTGCCTTCCGCAACGTTTCACTTCAGTAACAAAACGTATTGAGTTTTTTTTTGAGTTGTACGATAAATACACCGCGGGGCTTTTTGCAGGAAAGAAAAAGAAGGATTAAATTACTTCAATCCTTCTTCAATCAAAAGCAAATTTTATTTGTCGTTCCGCGATTGGCTATGTAAAAGTATCAGCCATCAGGTTTTTAAACCATTTAAGCATATCCTCATAATTTTCAGAATTTGCACCATTTGATTCAACCACTCCATCACCGGTCACTAACATTGTTTTTGAGGCAGGGTCATACCTGTAAATTGCCGTCAGCCATGATGCCGTTGTTTTTGTGATTGGTGTAAAACAGGAAGAATTGGTCATTGGCATTTGATTGATGGTTCCACCTTTGAATATATTGATGATGGCATCGGCACAAACTTTTGCCTCGGCATTTGCAATGTGGCCGGCTTTTGGCTGGGTAGTGGAAGATGAATCACCGATAATATGAATGCCCGGAATTGCTGTTGATTCGTATGACAGTACGTTTACTGCTGCCCATTTCCCGTTTAATCCGTTAGCCAATCCAATTCCCGATGTGGTAATTAAATTTCCTGCCTTGTGGTTTGGAATGGCATTAATTACTTTTCCTTTAAAAGTTCCGGCAGCGGAAACCACCGTCATTGTATCAGCATTAATGCTGGTTACCGGTGCATTTGGCAAGTAGGTAATAATTCCCCTGTGTGTATTGTTAAATGCGTTGGTAAAGTTGATAGGTTCGGCAAGAATCTTCGGATTTGCGTCCAAAATGACAACTTTGCCACCTCCCTTCGTACGTTTCAGATAATCGGCTACAACACAGGCACGTTCGTAAGGTCCGGGGGGACAACGATATGGCGCAGGCGGTATGGTTAAAATAAAAGTATCGCTTTTGGTCATTGACTGTATTTGCTTCTGCAATGAAGTGGTTTGAGTTCCTGCTTTCCAGGCATGCACAATTTTAGCTTTGTTTGCAGTTGTGCCCGATAATGGAAGGGATTCAAAATCGATTCCCGGCGCCAGCACCAGCCGATCATAAGGTAATGACGCACCACTTGAAAGTTTAACTGTTTTCCCTACCGGATCAATACTTGTAACAGAATAGTTCTGAACTTTTACGCCATATTTGCTTTTCAGGGTTGCATAGTTATAGGTAAGCTGACTTATGGTCCGTTCACCTGTGAGTACCATGTTGCTGAAAATGTTGGAAATGTATGACATGTTCGGTTCAACCAATGTTACATCAACTCCTGCTCCTCCCCAGAACCGGAGATACTTGGCTACCGATGTGCCGGCCATTCCGCCGCCTACTACCACTACTCTGCCAACTGCTGCAGCGCTGGCCGGTAACTGTGCAGCCATCGATGCTTTAAACAATGAAAAACCCACTGCGGTTGCACCCATATTTTGTAAGAATCTTCTGCGTTCCATAATTAATATTTGATTTGTTTTGAAATATATTCGGCAATTATTTTAATCTCCTCGGTTGTATAAGCCCTTGCATGAGCATTCATGATGTTTGACTTCGGATCTTTGGTTTTCATTTCATTGATATCGGAAATGATACTTGAGGCGCTCTGTTCACCAATTTTCAGTTCACCGGCATAACCGTTGGTGCCGTGACACTGAAAACAGTTGGAGGCTAAAACCCTTCCCGGTAAATCAATTTCAGCGCCTTTAAGGGCCAATTCTGAATCTGCAACCGCATTATCAGGTTTTTCAGCAGGCATCAGATCATCTTTACAGGAAAATAAAGACACTGATACAAGAAACAAAGCACCTATTGAAGTTGCTTTCAAGGATTTGTTTTTCATACTTTTAAGATTTAATGATTTAACATACGAACATATATACATACAAACATATAATTTTTAAAAACGATTTGATACATTTTCTGATTTAATATGGCAAAACAAATGCAATTAATTTCTGGAAATTTTAAAATGCATTTAAACAGCACATTAAGAAAATTGAAGGAGTGCCATTAACTATCATAATGAAATGAGTTTATCATTTTGATAATTTATGTTCTCTTCTGAAGCAATTAAAGCAAACCTTTGATAGGAGTCTGGATTTATTCCAACACGATATGAAAAAATCCCGTTTGTTACAAAAAAAACGACCTGAGATTTCCGATGATGGAATCCCAGGTCATTACCAATTAACTTAAAATGAACTGATTATTTATCGAACTCGCCAATGTATGGGATTTCTTCCATTATTGCTGATCTGATTTCACTCAGGAAATAATTTTCCAACTGAAAGAATTGTGCAGCAATTTTTGAACCCGAAGCTTTTTTGACCTTTTTGTAATATTTATCCAGCAGTTTATCGTTGCTGTCACGAAGCGAGATCATTTTTCCAATGGTTTCATCGTATTTTGCTTCATCCATTTTGTCATAATTTTCAACATAATTGGTTAAAGCATCCAAACGATCTTTGCCCAGCTCTTTTCTTGCTGTTTCATACTCGTCATACAGAGCCCAGAACGGGTTACTGCTTTCAATCTGAAGGAATTCAGCAACAATTCCCTTTTTCGCCATGCCAAAAATAGACTGGTAAAAATCGGTTTCTTCCTTGCTTGACTGTGCTTTTAAAGACTGTCCAAAAATCATGGCCAATAATGCCACGTTAAAAAAAGTGAAAATGATCTTTTTCATTGTAATTTGTAATTTGATTTTTTGAAGTTATTTGTAATTTGCTAATAATCATCATTATGTTTGACGTTGCCAGGTGCTTTGCACGCTGACAAGTCTGCTGCCTAACCTGTCAACGCCTTTAGATCCCGGCCTACCAGGACAGGCTTTGACAGCGTTATTAAAAAGACCTCGTTAAAACCTGATACCTATTCCACCCATTGCTGAATTGATAAATCCATCGCGGTAGTAACTGTTGCTCATGTATGCCCATTCATATTCAGCGCTGATAAACAGTTTTTCACCTAAATTCAGCATTAAACCAGCGCCCAGTCCGCCGTAGAAACCCATATCGGTCGATTTAATTTCGGTGAGTGTACCTGTGCGTTTATAGCCGGTGATGTGTGTACCCAAAGCTCCTTTCACAAAACCTTTTAAATTTCCTGTACCAACCGAAAATTTTGGCGCATAATAAATTGGCCATGAACCAATATCATATTTTGAATTTTCTGTGGCAGAGGTAAAATCGGCAGTAGTGCTTGTATATCCCTAAGCAAATCCATGCGAAAAACTACTGGCCCCGGGATTGAATTCGTATAATCCCAGAATGCGCCATCCTGTTGCTTCGATGTCCACATCTTCAAGGTTTGCAAACACATAACCGCCATTCAGCGAAAACCTGTTTTCCTGTGCCATTGCAACAGTGAAAAGACACATCAAAGTAATTGTCAATAAATTCCGTTTCATAATTTAAATGATTTTAATTGTTTTTAAATAACTAATTATTGTTCTGTCTTGTCAAAAATTAAATCCTAATCTGATGACCGGTCCAAACTCATCGACATTAAAAACGAACTGTGTGTTTTTAACATCTTTGTTGTAATCCATCGACAAAATGCGGTAACCTCCCGTTAACTGAAAAACTTTGGTAAACCGATATCCCACATATCCACCCAGTTGCCAGGTAATATCGGAACCAATTCCAAATCCGCCTACATCACCCTTGAACTGGAAAAGCCATTTGTCGTTAATATCGGTGGCGAGTCGTGTTATTAAAATCGGGTCGAACCAGGTTTTCGCACTGCTTTCCGAAACCGGTTCTGTAGAATTGCCTATCCCGGGAACATATCGTCTTGCATCAATTTCGGCAGCAATGTTGTTTAACCGTCCACCAATACACACTTCCAGAAAGGATGCAACCTGTAAAGACCTGCCGTTTCCCATATAAATTCTTTTGCTGTTACATCTCCCGATTCTATAACTTTCCCAGGTGTTACCTCCTGGTTAAGCTTCATGTAAACGAAGTCGTTTGTAATGGCCCACTTTTCGGTTTTAGCCTCAAAGTACAACATGCCGGCCATTTTTAACTTGCTGAAAATATCGCCGGTATTTGCATCAATTGGCACAGTCACTACATTGCCAACTCCTGTTTCGCCATCCATATTCGGTAGCATCAGGTAAACATCGGTCAGAAAATTCCACTTTTTAACTGTATCGGCTGACTGGGCTGAACCCATTGTAAAACAAAAGCAAAGGATTACGATTAAACTTCCTTTTACCAGTAAATGATAAAATTTGTTTTTCATCGATTACAAATCATTGTTATTTCTTTGCCTTACATTTTTAACCTTCCTGCTGCAATTCAGCCACAATAGCAAAATACGGCGCTTTATCTTTTGCCAGCCATCCAATATCTTCCCACAATTTATAGAGGTACAGAATGTCTGAATCCTGCAATTTTATTTGCAACCTGAAACCCCCGACACACCAGCCCGGGTTTTTTCCTGAATTGTCATGCCCAAGTTCAATGATGGTTTTTCTCAGGTCGCCAAGTGTAAAACTGGTTTCGAAGGTGTATGTTTTTATAGTACCCATTTCGAAATCATCTTCACCGGGGGTATTCAAAAAATATTTACCAAGATTTCCGAAGTTAACATAAACCTGCGCATCGGTGCCGGCAAAGGGTATTTTTTTGGTAGCAACAGTAACTTCCATCTGATTAATGATGCGTGTTTCATCTATGTGCGATGTGGCCATTTCGGCTGTGTAAACTTTTAATTTTTCCATTTTATTCTCAGTTAGTGTAACTTCCGGCAAATTATATCTTTTAAATATATCAGTTTTTTTATTCCCTGCTTTTACAAAAGAAAGGCGCCAAACTGCAAAAATATGCATTTGGCGCCTTTGCACTGCTAAATAAAATTAGGTATTTATCTGTTTAACCAAACAAAAAATCCTGTTACATGTGGTTATCCCATGCGCATTCCTGATGAAAGCGGATCGGCTGCGCTAGGCAGTTTTGCAGTAGTCCTTTTTTTCCATTCATCTTCGAGTAATTCTCTTGCAGCCTGTTCAAGAATATCGGGTGCTGCCCATTCGTGCACGTCAAAATCGTTTTTGATGTATGCGTGGCTCAGCATAAAATCCTTGCCGATTTCAACCGATACCAGGTTTTGTGGCGACAGGTTTGGAACCATGTCGATAAGCCTGATTCCTTCGTAAGTATCTTCAACGTCGCGATAGAAAGTCTGTTTATCGAGGATGGCTGCGGCGGCATGTTTGTGTTCATTGGCCCAGCGCCCCACTTTAATCATGCCTTTCATAAAAGCAACAGCAAGTTCGCGATGTTTTTCGTACATCTCAACTGTACATGTAATAGCCGCAGGTATATTGGCTACCTGCAAAGTCCAGTCGGGATACCTCGAAAGGTCTTCGATTGACTTGAATTTCCCGGTTGTTTCAGAGAGGATACTAAGCACTTTGCTTTGGCTGTACATGGCGTCGATAACACCTTTTTCCAAAGCGGTTTCGAGCGGACGGAAAGCCAGGTCGTGTTTGTGGTCGCGACGGAGCCATAATTCCGATGGATTTTCCATTTCCGGTCCCATCATTTCAGGATTGTCGTACCAATCATCAGGGTAGGGGAATTCAACAATTTGAACATCATCGCGGGTCATGCCATTCATGCGTAACATCAACTCAATACCCTGTTCTTCCTGGATTCCCCACCAGTCGGTTTTAATTTTGTTCTGACTTCTCGAAAGACCAATTTTTTTGCCTTTCAGTTCTTTCATGGTGTAGATATCGTCCCGTGAACGAACCATCATAACGCCGCCCTCTTTTGGAGCATGGGTAACTCCCAAAAGCTTTGTTCTGCGGATATCGGCATGAACATGAATCGGTGGAAACAAACCGCCAAAACGGATCATATTATCCAGGTTATGGATGTAGTGAGGGTACCAGTCGTTCTCTTTGCTTGCGCGCAGATAAAGGTACTTTACATCCATTTTTTTATAAATTTCCTTGGTCCAGCCCAATTCCTGATCCACATTACTGGCCGATATCAGCGGACAATTGGTGTAATACACTTCATTCCAGTCTAACGGAACTGTTTTTAACTTGCCAGCTTTTTTTGCGTTGGCAATAATTTCATCCATGTTTGGAGCAACTCTTTTTACTTCGTTTGCCATAATTTAATTATTAAATGTTTGAATTTTTTGTATTGAATATTTCCTAATGGTCTTAGAATCCATTTATTGTATTACTGCTTTGTTAGTTACTGCTTTTGAGCTTCATTGCCGGCATCACTGGCAGAACTAATTTTGTCTTTGGCCTGGTTGGAGGTTGTTGAATCAGAAGCCTCTTCTTTTTGGTTTTCCTGTAGTTTTAACCACTCTTCATACAAATCTGCCTTTCCACATGCGCAGGTTGGGCCCTGGTTGTTTTTATTTTCGTTTGTCATAATGTTATCTTCTTAACTCAACGTGCTGATTCGTTCCGGTAACCAGTTTTACAATTTTTAAGGTACTTACTGTGATTTTTACCCTCTGATTTTGACGTTAAAATTACGCTCCCATTGACCGGTGGACAATACTCAACAGTGAGTATTTTTTTTAACTTTGGGCAATCAAAAAGAACAATTAGGGAAACTTAAAATTGAATTATGGTGGCTTATTCACAGGATTACGACTTGTTTCTCAGGTTTATCGAAAAATTTTCCCCTGCCGGTTTTAAAGGAATAGATCGAAATGATCCATTAATACTTGAACTCGAAGAAATGATGGAAATTAACGACCAGTTTCTTTATATTGCCGATATAATCCACATGAAGGTCATATTTACAAGTAAGCGAAGTATTAATATGATTGGGATTGAACCTGATGATGTTAGCCCCTTTCATTTTATGGAAGCTACTCACCCCAACGATATTCAAAGACTTAATCTTGGAAGGGCAACTTTGATAAAAAAGGCACAGGAACTTTACATTGCCGAAAAAGGATATTTATTGCTTTCGAGCAGTATGAGAATCAGAAATCCTTCTGGTGAGTATTCAAATGTATTGCTTCAGAACTATTTGTTTTATACCACAATTCCTTATAAAACTGTATTTTTCCTTAAAATCCATACCAACATCGACTGGTTCAGGAATATTAAAAACGGATATCATTATTACATCGGTAAGGACTTGTCGTTTTTCAAATATCCTGATAAGAAAATTCTGATGATGGGTAATGTTTTTTCCAATCGTGAATTTGAAATCATTAAATTGATTGGGTCCGGTTTAAGCAGTGAACAAATTGCGGCAAAAATATTTGCAAGTACAAATACAGTAAACACCCATCGCCGTAATATCTTGAAAAAGACAGGCAAACCCCATATCTCCGAACTTATTTATGATCTTACAGAGAGGGGAATTTTGTAATTATATCGAAGTGGCAGTTTGATTATCGGATGACTCCGGGGCATCCGATGACTAAAATGATCAGCGATTCGGAAATCGCTGCACCCACCTGAAATCCGATGCCGGGGTATCATATATTTACAGAAAAAAGCATGAATCAGAAGTCATACTATTCTGGCAGGGTAGCATGTTCGTTATGACAAGCTTTCTTGAAAGCAAATTCAGAAATATTTCATTTCAGTAAAACCGAACCAGCAATTTGCAAATTATTCTGGCTTTTTTTACTTACTTTTAAGGACGAAAAACGCCTCAGAACATGATAAAAGTCATATTTTAGTGAAGGTACAGAGGCGAAATTCGTTAAATGA
>DATITY010000445.1:0-7834 GCA_035467235.1 Draconibacterium sp.
TGTTCCCTGTATCGTTAAGATAAAGTCCCCGGATATCGGTTTCAGTTATGAGAGGAAAAACATGTTCCATGGGTAAATCGGGGTAAGTTGGAATAAGTGTAACCGGATCAGGAAACTGAATTTCCGGCTTTACTTTCACAATGTAAATGGTATTAATTATCCGGAAAGCATCTTCCAACTCCTTTAAAACCGGGTGAAATTTATTGGTGTCAGCATCACTTTTTAAACTCAGGTAACTGTTCTGCATGGGTCCGTCAACCTGCTTTGCGTACGAAACGCCAAACAAGTCGGCAAGTCCAAAGTTTTCTCTTCTGTTCCCATTTTCGTCATACAATGAAGTTTCGAAGGTTGCCAGCAGGCTGCCTCCATTTCTGGCAAATTCGCGCAACTGGTTGCATTGATCGTTCGATAGCGAAGAAATATTTGGCAAAATCAGCAATTTGAATGGCTTTAAATGTTCACTGTCAAGCAGTCTGTCATTTACCATTTCAAACGGAATCCGGGCTTCAATCAGCGCCTGGTACATTCCCATTTCATGATCGCCGTTTTTCTGCTGCCACGTTTCGTTTCCGTAATTACCGGTTTGTTCCGAAAAAACCATACCAACGCGGGCCAGCGGTGCTGTGTTTCGGAGGTAACGTTCGTTTCGGTAATGTTCCTGGTAAATATTGTCAACAGTGGCAAGCCAGCGTTTATCGTACAAAACACCCGAAAATTTGGTAAACCACGGGCGCATTCCGTTTGCGGTGCCTTCGGCTACCCAAATCCTGATTTCTTCATCGCTCTGAACCGAATCTTTCCACCGGTATTTTTCCTCCACACCAACACTGAAAATTCCGCCTAACGGTTTCATCCCGATGGATGCCCGCAGTTCTTTGGCCACTTTTCCATTCGACCACGGCATGGTGTATCCGCTTCGGGCCTGGTGATCGGTGAAAACAATATCGGAAAGCTGACCGGTAATTACTTTATCAGGGAATCCGTTTGGAATAAACCTCGAAGTGGATTTCTTTTTGCGGATAACATCGTCCCAAAGCAGCCAGAGTTCTTTCAATTGTGCAATGTTCCATTCCGAATATTTCCGAAAAACCGGATCAGACGAATTGTTACTTCGTGGAATTTCCATCCCTGAAAACGCTTTAAAATTTTCCTTGCAATGCTCGCAGTAACAGATTCCATGACCGGCCCACCGGTTTGAAAAAATGCCATCAGGTTCATAACGTTCCATTATCTCTTTGTGCACCTGAGTCATAAACTCAAAATTGTATGGGCCCAGCGCACAGGTTACCCACAATTCGGGTTTTGCCCAGTGACGGCGTTTTTCACCATCGTCAGTTACGGCAATCCAGTCGGGGTGGGCATCGTAAACATTCTGCCAGGTTGCATGTGGATCGGTACGTGCAATGATTGACATTTTCATTTTCCGGCATCCTTTTACCAGGTATCCAAACGGATCGGAGTCTCCCAGCCAGGTGCTTCTGTGATGAAACTCCACATCGGTTGGATAATATGCTACTATTCCACCGGCACTAAGGGTTGCTCCATCGGCATGAATCTTCTTAAAATAACTGAGCCAGAAATCGGGATCAAAATTACCCGGATCATTATCAACCAGGGTCAGTTGTGCCCATCGCATAGGGCGATCGAACCAGGTTTCATCGGAAGCCGGAAAACCAATACCTGCAAAAAGTGATGGATTTGAAATAGAATACACTCCGGCAACCGCAGCTCCCGATTTTATGAATTTTCTCCTGTCCATTGTAATGTAATTTACATTTTTTGATGAAATTACTAAAAGCAAATCTATTTACCAGAATTGATTTTCAGTGAAAAAGTACGAAAGATTCAATAAAAAAAAGTTGACAGAGCGTAAAAGCTTAAAGGTTTGAATAATAGACAATAATTACAACGATCTAATAAATAACATCAAAAGTAATTTTAATTTCGTCATCAGTTGCAAAACCCATTAAGGTAGGCCGTTCAACATTGAATTCGGTCATTTTAATTTCAAATCCTCCTTTAACCTCGACTTTATTTTTAGTAACACTTTTTTCAGCCTTAAAAGAAATGTCTTTATTTAAACCATGAAAACTAAGAGTTCCTTCTACAATAAGTTTATTTCCTTCCTGTTTGATGGTTTTGCTGTTGAAAGTAATATTTGGATATTTCAGTGCTTCCGTTACTTCAATTGCGTGAGAGTCGCGGTTGGCATTTTTACTGTCAAAGGAAGAAATTTTTACAGAAACGGCAACCTGACTAATAGTCTCCCTTTTTTCATCGGTTATGATAACTGAGTTTATATCTTTACTTATTCCTGTCCACGAATGCAATGGGTGATTCATAGAATATGTAATCAATGAATTGGATTTATCACAATATAATTTTATGGGAGTCGGGTTTTGTGCCTTTACGAAAGTACTGGCTATAACAATTGCAATTATTAAGAATATGTTTTTCATACTTCAGGTTAAAATTTTATGACAATCATAGATGCTGCAAAGGCTCCAAATGTAGTAAATGCTGCTGCCCTGTGATAAGGTTTCAAATCGGGATTCGATTCCAGCTGAGCTGCAAGAATGTCTGTTGCAATCATTCCCGACAGATGAACAATAGCCAACGCTTTATGCAGTTTAATACTGCTGTAGCCCTTTCGCTCATCAAGCATTTTTGGAGGAGCAAACAAAGAAAGAGAAGCAGTTGTAAAATATCCAATATTAATGCCAGCTGCCAGCGCTTCATGAACGTCTTTCTTATCCATATTACCATTATAAAGGCTTGAGCCAACAAAACCCTGGGCAACCATTAAACCTAAAGTTGTAAATCCCATTATCTGGTGCCCCACCAACATTGTTCTTCTGATTTTTAGTTCTTTTTGCCTTTCTTCAGGAGATAATTCGAACGCATTAAAATTGCGCATTAATCCTTTTTCACCCCACATTATTCGCTGTGTAAACACAAACCTGTCAGGTAGCAGTTTAACACTGTCAGTGCTTGTTGCATTAAGCTCATCAAGTAAATTTAATGATTGCAGGCTATCAATCTGGGCCATACTTTTAAAAGAAGAAAATGTTAGAAGGAAAATAGATGCAAACATTAATGCTTTCATATTTTTTAATTTTAGATTTTCATGAATCTGCCATTGAAAAATCGGATAAATGTTAATAACAATTGATTTCTTTTGGTTTTAATTTCAATCAATGTTAATGAAGTAAATTATAATCAAAAGTTAAAAAAAGAAATTGATTTCATTTATCACAATTTAATCTGAATACAAATTGCATAAGAATTTTAATCTGTCCAATAATCAATCGTTATATGTATTACGGGATCAGTTAATGAACCTGCATTTTGTTAATTTACATGCTGACTATTTTTGTTCTCTTGCAGAAAAAAATGTTCCCCTCTGCAACAAATTTATTGATATTATTATTGAAAAAGTAGTCTTCAGAAGAAGTTCAAAAATTACAAGGAATCAATAAAACTGAAAACGGGTATTTATTTTATTGTAACCGAAAATGGTAACAAGAGTTAAAAAACAAGCAGGTATAATGGCAGATTTAACCATTTTGACCCCATAACACATTAAATTGCTTAACGGGTTGGCATGAACAACAACTGCTGATAAAAGAACCATTTTAAATAATTTTCTGATGATGAGATTTGATTGATTTTTTTTAACTTTGGTAGCCACAGGTTATAAATTGCTGAACAAAAATACTTTAGGGGATTTGATTAAAAATAACCTGATTAAAACAATCATAAAAATCGAAAATCATTTTGAATGGATTCCGCACCTAAAAACAATCACGTTTACATTCAGCTTCTTGAGCTTATCAGGAATAAAAAGCCTTGCGTTTTGGCAACAGTAACCGGCACACATGGCTCCACTCCACAAAAATCCGGCAGTTCTGCCATATTCGATAAAAAAAAGTTGCTGACCGGCACTGTTGGCGGAGGAGCGGTTGAACTTGCCATTGGAGAAATAGCTGCTGAAGCCATCCATTCCAAAAAATCAGGTTATTTCCATTTCGATTTGGATAATGACATATCAGATATCGAGGCAGCCATCTGCGGCGGAGGAATGAGCATACTTGTTGATGCCGATCCGGAAAAACACGTTGAAGTATTTGAGGAAATAAAAATTTCAGGAATAAATCGAATTCCCGGTGTTTTGGTCAGTTTTTGTGGTTCGGGTTTGTCGAATTGTGACGGCATAAAAAGGTTTTGGCTGACTTCAGATAATCTGGCAAAATTTTCAGAAATAATACCGTATGAAATTATCGTAGCGGCAACTGAAATGCTTAACAACTCCAATGCTGATGAATTCAGGGAAATAGCAATGCCAGGCTCGAAGGAAAATGAACTAAAACTTGCTTTTCTTGAATCAATTGTTCCATCTCCACAATTGATTATTGCCGGGGCAGGGCATGTTGGAAAGGCGCTTTCGCACCTCGGAAAACTGCTCGATTTTGAAGTTACGGTTTGGGACGACCGGCCTGAATATGCCAATAAAACCAACTTGCCCGATGCCGATAAAATTCTTTGCGGAACATTGGATGAAACCCTTGGGAACCTGCTTGCTGACCGGGATTCGTTTATTGTAATTGTTACCAGGGGGCACAAAAACGACGCCGATGTTTTAAGAAAATTCATTGGTTCGAAAGCAGGCTACATCGGTATGATTGGCAGCCGGAAGAAAATTGTACAGGTACGTGAATCGTTTCTGAAAAACGGATGGGCAACCGCGGAACAGTGGGCCAAAATTCACACACCCATCGGTTTGGAAATCGGTTCAAAAACTGTTCAGGAAATCGCGGTAAGCATTGCGGCACAACTGATTCAGGTTAAAAATCAATTAAAAAACCAATGAAAGAGGTTTGGGCAATCATTCTGGCAGCCGGCGCTTCCACGCGTATGAAAAGGCAAAAGCTGCTCCTCCCGTTCAACGGCAAAACCATCATTGAAATGGTGGTTGAAAATGCTGCCCGATCGGTAAATTCAAATATTTTGGTTGTATTGGGTTCGCATCGCGAACAAATACTGGAACAGATTGTAAATTACCAGGTGAAGTTTTGTGTGAACGAAAATTACCTGGATGGAATGTTGTCCTCGGTTATTTGTGGGTTTAATGCTTTGCCATTTGAAGCTGAAGCAGCGCTGATTTTCCTGGCCGACCAGCCACAAATACCTTCAAAGGTAACTGATTTGGTTACAGAAACCTGGCAGAAATCGGGGAAAGGAATTGTAATACCGACATTCAATGGAAGGCGCGGGCACCCCGTACTCATTGAAACCCGCTACAAATCAGAAATTGAAAAACTTGATCCGCATAGGGGATTACGCACCCTTTCAGAAATATTTAAAGAAGATGTAACAGAGGTGGAAAGCGATTTTGCAGAAATACTGCGCGATATCGACACTCCTGAAGAATATAGGGAAATCATTAAAATATAATTGGATATGGAAAAAGTAAAATTTGAGTTAAACGGAAAACAGGTTGAAGCAAATCCCGAACAAAATGAAACATTGCTTTGGGCGTTACGGACCCAGTTTAACCTCACCGGCACCAAATATGGTTGTGGCGAAGGTTATTGCGGTTCGTGCACCGTGCTGATAAACGATGAACCTGTGCGGTCGTGTGTAACCCCGCTTGAAGATGTTGAAGGCGCCAGAGTAGTAACCATTGAAGGCCTTTCCGATGGTGAAAAACTGCATCCTGTTCAGCAGGCTTTTGTTCAGCATGACGCACTGCAGTGCGGCTACTGCACGCCGGGAATGATTTTAAACGCCGTTGGTTTGCTGAAGAAAAATCCCGAGCCCACCCGAAAGCAAATCATTGATGGGATGGATGGCAATCTTTGCCGATGCGGCGCACATACCCGGATAATAATGGCAATTGAAACTGCTTCAAAAATGATGAAAGGAGTTCCGCAGCCATGAAATCAGAAGACATTCACAAATATTATTTCCACGATGTAAAAACGCCACCGAAAAAACTTGATCGGCGTGAGTTCCTTAAAAATCTTGGCGGTGGAATTATCATTGTTTTTTCAGTCAGCCAAATGGGTTTCCTAACAGGCTGTAAACCAAGGAATGGTGGAGATGTACCTGAATTCAATGCCTATCTGCGGGTAAAGGAAGATGGCCGTGTCGATTGTTTTTCAGGCAAAATTGAAATGGGTCAGGGGGCCAACACTTCCCTGGCACAGATACTTGCCGACGAACTCGAAATAAGTATCGATAAAGTTGACATGATTATGGGCGATACAGAACTTTGTCCGCATGACGATGGAACCTGGGGTTCGATGACCACCCGTTTCCACGACCCGTTGATAAGAGCTGCAGCCGCCGAAGCCCGTGAAGTGCTGAAAAAGCTGGCGTCAGAAAAATTAGGTATTCCGGTGGAACAACTGAAAGCTGAAAACGGGATTATTTTTGGCGAAAACGACAGGAATAAGAATGTTACCTATGCAGAACTTACAAAAGGACAGACAATTATACAGACCATCAGCGGGAAACCGGTACTTAAAAAACCTGAACAATTTAAGGTCATCGGGAAATCACATACCCGATTGGATTCATTAAAAAAAGTAACCGGAAAAGCGCTTTATACGGCCGATATCCGGTTGCCGGGCCTGCAATACGCAAAAATAGTGCGGCCACCTGCACACGGTTCAAAACTAAAATCTGCTGATACCTCGGCAGCCGAAGCAATTCCCGGAGTTAAAGTACTCAGGGAAAACGATTTTATTGTTGTGCTTCACGCTTCGCCGGAAATTGCAGAACAGGCAGTTTCAGCCGTAAAAGCTGAATGGGAAAAACCAGCATCAAAAGCAAATAATGAAACCATTTTTGAATATATCCTGAAAACGGCCACCGACAGCAATATTGTTCATGAAGGAGGAAACCTTGAAACAGGCAAAAAAGAGTCGGAATTTTTGTTTGAACATGAATATCACGACGGCTACAAAGCCCACGCATCAATTGAACCACATGCAGCAACAGCTTTGTTCGAAAACGGAAAACTTACCATGTGGGCTTCATCGCAAACACCGTTCGGCACGCGCGAAGAAGTGGCCGGTTTACTCAAATCGCCAAAGGAAAATGTGCATTTGAAACAGATTTTTCTGGGCGGAGGATTTGGCGGGAAAATTTATAATCAACAGGCGAATGAAGCTGCACGAATCGCAAAAATGGTGGAGGGTACTCCCATTCAACTGGTTTGGAGCAGGAAGGAAGAATTCATGTACGATCATTTCCGGCCTGCCGCAGTTATTAAAGTAAGTTCAGGAGTTTCCAAAGATGGGATAATAAAATACTGGGATTTTAAGACCTATTGTGCCGGAGACCGCGGCACTGAACCTTTTTACCGATTCGCGAACCATAAAACTACTTTCCTCGATAAAGACGGCCTTCATCCTTTCGCTACCGGCGCCTGGCGGGCTCCCGGTAATTATACGAACACTTTTGGGCGCGAATCGCAAATCGATATCATGGCAAACAAAATCGGGATGGATCCACTGGAATTCAGGATGAAAAATATTAGCGATAAACGCGCCATGAATTCGCTGAAACTCGCTGCTGATAAATTCGGATGGACGGCAACAAAGCCTCCCAAAGGCACTGGCCGGGGAATTGCAGTGGGAACTGATGCCGGTACACTGGTCACTGTTATTACTGAAGTTACGGTTGATTCAAAAACCGGGAAAGTGAAAGTGAACAGGGCGGTTGTTGGTCAGGATATGGGACAGGTTATCAACCCGGAAGGAACAATAATTCAGGCGGAAGGTTGTGTAAACATGGGACTTGGCTACACGTTAACCGAGGATGTTGA
>DATITY010000446.1:0-1631 GCA_035467235.1 Draconibacterium sp.
GGTTATGACAAATTGAAGGATTGTGTCCGTCTCATGTTTTGGAGTGGTGCCGACTTCGGAGAAGAAAAACTGAAACCCGGATCCGGTAAATTTAAAGATGCTTCGATTCGGTATACATCTGTGGATCAGGTTGATGTCTCCGGCTTGAGAAGGTGGTTAAAAAAATCAAGACTGATACAATGGGACTATAAAAACCTGGTAAAGCGAAAAGGTGAATTAATCAGATTGAAGTGAAATTGGAAACGTTATAAAATTAAGTAATGAATGTAACAATTGCTTTATGAAAACAACAGATGACCCTACGCATTTTGCTCCCGAACTGCACATTCCCAACGGGACAATAACTATTGATTTTTACACAAAATTTGGTGCAACTGAAAATTTCTGTTTCAGGAACGATGACGGAAGCATTCATGTGGCCGAACTGGAAATCAACGGCGCCATTTTTCATCTGCATGAAACCATGCGCGACGACCTTGAACCTGTAAGTGCGAAAGGAGTGACTTCCGTTATCGGTCTGTTTGTTCCAAATGTAGATGAAGTTATGCATAAAGCCATCCTGGCGGGTGCCACAGAAATACATCCTGCAACCGATTACGATTATGGTTACAGACAAGGTATGTTCAAAGACCCTTTTGGACATTTTTGGCAAATACAGAAGAAAATCCCGATGAACAGCTAAACATCACCTCCGGTTATAAAAATTTTTGAGAATGTCACAGTCCACATGGCTGTCAAATTTTATTTGTACCTTCGATCAATACCAAATTTAAAAACCGGAACACAAAGTACCTGTCAACCGAAAGACCAATAATTCAGGTGGTAAGATAATTTGAACTGTACTGAGTGAAATATGTCAAAAAAATAGCCAAAGAACCCAATTGATCAAAGCGAAATAAAGAAATGAACCTCGAACCGCTTACAAGCTACTTTTCAAAATATATCCCTTTGAATGAGGAGGAAGTTGCATTTTTGAAAACAGTGGTCACAGAAAAAAATGTAAAAAGAAGGCAATTGATTCTTAAGCAAGGGGATGTTTGCTTATTCAATTCATTTGTTGTAAAGGGTTGTTTCAGAATGTATATGGTTGATGGTAATGGGAAAGAGCATAACCTGCAATTTGCAATTGAAGATGGATGGATTTTAGACATGGATAGTTTTTATTCTGAAAAGCCTGGTAAATTGTATATTGAAGCACTCGAAAATTCGATCATTTATCAAATCAAAAAAGAAGGACAGCTCAAATTGTATATAAACCTGCCAAAATTCAATCACATTTTCAGGGTACTGTGTGAAAATGCCTACATCTCAAGTCAAAGAAGGGTATTACAAAATATAAGCTCAACCGCCGAAGAGCGGTACCTGGACTTTATCAACCGATATCCCCTGCTTGTCAATCGCATTTCAAATGTACAAATTGCCTCTTTTCTGGGTGTAACACCGGAATTCCTCAGTGTTATCAGAAGCAGATTGGTTAAGCCTTGAACCAGATTATGCTACTTTCTTAATCTACCTTATAGGTGTAAACTTTCAATGCACCTTACCTTTGTGTTCCAGTTGATTTTAATTTAATTATTGAATTATACAGTGATAAAAAATTCTGGTTTTTTAAAAATAGTTAATCGTGTCTA
>DATITY010000447.1:0-5051 GCA_035467235.1 Draconibacterium sp.
TCACCTGTCCCAACTTTAATTTGAACAGTACCCTGATCAGCAGATGCAAAACTATACCAGTGCCAAAAACGCAATCTTGGATTTTGGTTGGCCGAAGGAACGGTAAACTGGGGACTAATTAATCTACTATTGACCGAAGCATGATAATTACCATTTAATACAGTAGCTGCACATTTCTGGTCAGTGTGAGCACTGCCTGGTCCACTAGATGGAGTTCCAACTTCCCAGGTGCCAAGATCGGGATACCAGTCCCCAAGTCCGGACTCCCAGGTTTCAGGATTATTGAAAACAATTGGACCTGAAACAACCTCAATATCATCTATATACCAACCAGTACTAACCGTATAACCACTTCCATCTGATTTAAGAAGAAATGCCAGTTGTACCGATAAACCTGCATAAGAACTTAAATCTATTGAAGAATAAGTCCATACAGCACTTCCAGTATTAATGTATGTTTCTGAAATTGTTTCCCAATCACCTGTCCCAACTTTAATTTGAACAGTACCCTGATCAGCAGATGCAAAACTATACCAGTGCCAAAAACGCAATCTTGGATTTTGGTTGGCCGAAGGAACGGTAAATGTATTAAATCTAATTAACCGTGTATTTGCATTTGCAGGATAGTTTCCCCCTAAAACTGTAGCAGCACATTTATCACCAGTGTGCGCAGCATTGGGGCCGCTTGTGGGTATTCCAACTTCCCAGGTGCCAGCATCTACATACCAGTTTGCAGTCCAGTCGCCTTCAAAATTTTCACTCCAAAGTGCGGTTTCCGTATTTGCCATTACAAATACAACTGAGAACAAAACACATACAATTGTCAGGTAAAGATTTTTTTTCATGATAGTTGATTTTTAGTTATAATAAATAATGTTCCAATTGAAATTGTATTCGGACTGAGATCAGATAATTGTTTGGGATAATCAAATGATGAGATAATACTTAAAGAAAATCCATCAGCAATAAAACATTCCAAAAGATTGATCCTAAAGAACGAATACGCTCTGGATTATCACTTCGATATATAAAATTTACCTAATATTTGGAAATATTTTAAGCAATTCAAAAGCTTAAAACAATTGCTTAAAAGTTACAACAAATTTTATTTTATTTCAATAAACTGGTTGATGATTTTTGTCAACTGCAGCCATAACCCGATTCATTTTTGCATAAACTATACTTTATATGAAAAAAGAGTATTGACAGGGGTTAATTAAACTCATCTTCCCTCTTTTTGAATTCCGGTTATTTCTCTTATTTTCGTGGCTTAATTTATAATCAGGGTCATGTGGATTAGGGTTTCCCGCATTATACTTCGGAATAAAATCATATTACTGAGCCTACTGGCTTTAATAACCATATTTCTTGGATATCATGCCCAAAATGTCGAAATGTCCTATGAATATGCCTCAATGCTTCCAAAAGAAGACCAGGCATTTCAGGATAACCAGAAATTCATCGAAGTTTTTGGCGAAGAAGGAAACCTGATTATTATTGCCGTTCAGGATTCAACTTTCTTCGAATTCAATAAATTTCAGAAATGGAAATCATTATGTAATAATCTTTCAAAAGTTGAAGGAGTGGAAAATCTTCTTTCGGTTTCAAATTCGTATAATCTGCATAAAAACACTGATGAGAAAAAGTTTGAAATAGAAATGGTTTTCCCGGATACCATTTCAAATCAGCAGGAACTTGACCAGGCTGTTGAAAAATTCAGGAGCCTTCCATTCTATAAAAAATTGCTCTACAACGATGAAACCAACACATACCTGCTGGCAATCACTGTAAATAAAGACAAAATGCTCTCGAAGGAAAGAGAGAAAATGGTCAAATCGATTCAGAAACTTGGCAGGCAATTCGAAAAAGACGAAAACGTAAAGCTCCATTACTCGGGTTTGCCTTACATCAGGGTGGTAACTACAATAATAATCAGAACCGAACTTTACCTTTTCAGTTTGCTTGCACTTGCCATTTGCATCATTGTTTTATTTCTGTTTTTCCGCTCGTTTAAAGCAGTTTTTTTCCCGGTTTTGGTAGTACTTATCGGCGTAATATGGTCACTGGGAACATTAGGATTGTTGGGGTATAAAATTACGATCCTGTCGGGAATGATACCTTCGCTGCTAATAGTTATCGGGATTCCCAACAGCATATATATGATGAATAAATTTCATCATGAATTTGTACGGCACGGAAACAAGATAAAAGCGCTGCAACGTGTAATCGTGAAAATCGGGAACGCCACTTTTTTAACCAACCTAACAACAGCGCTGGGATTTGCAACTTTTATTATTGTAAAAAGCGATTTGCTGAAACAATTTGGTATTGCTGCATCGCTGAATATAATGGGTCTGTTTTTCCTTTCCCTTATTTTAATACCTGTCATTTTCAGTTTTATAAAAACACCTTCTCCAAGGCATGTCCGTCATTTGGAGTATAAAATGGTGTCGCATATTATTGATTGGTTTATTAAAATCACCCAACATTACCGAAAGTGGGTTTATATTTCGACAGCGATTATTTTAGCAATTGGTATTTTTGGTATTTCGCAGATGAGGACCTCAGGATATGTGGTTGATGATATCCCCAAAGACAATCCCATTTACACCGACCTGAAATTTTTTGAAGAGAATTTTGATGGAATAATGCCATTGGAAATAATGATTGACACCAAAAAACCAGGCGGGGCAATGCAGCTTTCAACTTTTGGTAAAATAGATGATCTGGAAAATAAACTTGAAAATTATCCTGAACTGTCTTCATCAACATCATTGCTGAATTTGCTGAAATTCTCGAAACAGGCATTTTACAACGGCAGTGAAGATTACTACAGTCTGCCCAATAACCGCGAAAAAAACTTTATTCTTCAATATGCGGCCACCGGCGAAAAAAACTCGGAATTACTGCACTCGTTTTTAGACAGTACACGTCAATTTACCCGTATCAGTATTCGGGTAAAGGATGTTGGTGTGAACCGGATGGAAGAGCTGTATAATAGTTTTTACAATGAAATCGATTCGGTCTTCAATCCGCAGGAATATGATGTTACTGTTACCGGGACGAGCATCACTGTGTTTAAGGGAACAAATTACCTGCTGCGAAATTTAGTAACAAGTCTGGCACTGGCAATCGTGCTAATTTCGTTAATTATGGCACTCATGTTTTCGTCGTGGCGGATGGTGGTTATGTCCATCACTCCCAACATTATTCCATTGGTTTTTACAGCTGCAGTAATGGGTTTCACAGGTATTCCCATCAAGGCATCAACCATTTTGGTATTTAGCATTGCATTTGGAATTTCGGTTGACAACACCATACATTTTCTTGCAAAGTACAGGCAGGAACTGAAAGCAACCGGTTGGGACATAAAAAAATCGGTAGTGCTGGCATTAAAGGAAACGGGTGTAAGCATGTTTTACACATCGGTGGTGCTGTTTTTTGGTTTTGGAATTTTTGCGGTTTCAAGTTTTGGAGGAACACGTGCAATGGGAATTCTGGTGTCGTTAACACTGGTAATCGCTGTAATTTCAAACCTAATCCTTTTGCCCACGCTACTTTTTAGCCTCGACCGCCTTACCACAACCCGCGCGTTTAAGGAACCGATGCTGCATATTTACGATGAGGAAATTGATATTGAACTCGAAGATTTGGAAATTAGTAGAAATAATAAAAAGAAGGAGGATTGAAATTGTATTCTGTTGCTGAACTTCAAAAAATAATAACCGATGAATTACAAATCAGATCGGAAGATTTGAAAAAAATGAGTCCGGCCAATTTGTATCTTCCGGTGGATTATTCGCTCGAAATGGGTGGTAAGCGACTGCGACCGGTACTGCTTTTATTAAGCTGCAATATGTTTTCTGATTCGATTGAAAATGCCATTCCGGCTGCCATTGCAATTGAGGTATTTCATAATTTTACTTTACTGCACGACGACATTATGGATAAAGCCGAAGTACGCAGAAACAGACCTACTGTTCATAAACAATTCAGCGAAAACAGTGCAATTCTTTCCGGCGATGTGATGGCGTTTTTGTCATACCAGTATCTTCTTGAGTGCAAATCTGAGCGGCTTCAGAAGGTATTGGCTTTATTCACCAAAACCGCTATCGAAGTATGTGAAGGTCAGCAGTTAGATATGGATTTTGAAAACCGGTTGAATGTTGTTGAACGGGATTACATCGAAATGATTCGACTGAAAACAGCAGTTTTACTGGCTTGCGGATTAAAGGCCGGAGCATTGCTGGCCAATACAGGCGATGAAGTGGCTAACCAGTTATATGAATTTGGATTAAACCTTGGACTGGCATTTCAATTGCAGGACGATTTACTTGACAGCTTCGGAATTCAGGAATCTTTTGGAAAAAAAATTGGTGGTGATATTCTTGCCAATAAAAAAACCTATTTATCGATTAAAGCAATTGAAAAATCAACCGGTAATTTGAAACTTGAACTACTGGATTGGCTGAATAAAACGGATTACAACCCTGCAGAGAAAATATCGGCGGTGCTTAAAATCTATCATCAGTTAAAAATCAAAGAACTTACCGAACAAAAAATCGATCTTTATTTTCAAAAATGCAAAACTATTTTTCAGCAGATTTTAGTTGATGAAACTAAGAAAAAACAACTCCAGGAAATCAGTAATCTGATGTTAAACCGCGTTTATTAGTATTTTTGAGGCTCACCCAAAAAACATAAAAATTGATTGGACAAACTAAAAACAATGCTAAATTTGTTCGCATTAAGACTTGGTATTTAACCACATTTTAAATCAAATTTTTGTATGGCTAAAAACATTGGAGAGATTATTCAGGTAATTGGACCTGTTGTTGATGTTAGCTTTGACAGAGAAGGCGGTGATTTTCCAGCCATTAATGATGCACTGGAAATTATTCGCGAAGGAAAAGACAATTTAATCATTGAATGTCAACAGCACCTGGGAGAAAATACAATTCGTTGCATTGCAATGGATGCCACCGATGGTTTGCGTCGCGGATTAAAAGTTTCGGCCATGGGAAGCCCCATCATTATGCCAAAAGGCGAAG
>DATITY010000448.1:0-5464 GCA_035467235.1 Draconibacterium sp.
GGACTCCAAACCGAAAACAAAACTCTCCGCTCGATTTCTGAATTCACCTGGATACCGAAATAACCCTGTGCAAAACCGCAAGCCATAAAATACGAACCCAGCACATCATTATTTTCAGGAACTGTAATTTCATTATAGAAAAATTCAGCATTCCCGGTATTTTCAGGCACCTGAAAATTCAGATGAACCGATGGTCCGCGCCGTCCCCAGTAAAAATCGTCGCGGGCAAAATATACTTTCCCGTCAGCTACTTCGCCGCCAATCAGAAAAATTTGGATTTCAGGGAAATATTCGCCAGCTTTTTTCACTCCCTGAATTTCGATGAAATGATATCCATTTTCTTTTATTACAAAAGTACCTATCGAAACCGTATCAAGTACATTATTCTCAATTTCAATGAGTTTCGAAGCATTCCCACAGGATATTTTAATTGTTGAACTTCCGGAAACCGATTTTGCCAAAATCCCCACATTCAATTTACCGGTTTGTGTTACTTTAAAATAAGTTCTGATTATTGTTCCTGTTTCATTCCAATTTTTAATACCTCCTTTTCCGATCAATTCACTGTTTTTATTCCAGTCATTAATCGCCCAACTGTTTCCTTCGGCAGGAATTGAACTGGTAAACCGAAGTTTTTCATAATCAGTCAATACAGCATTTTTACATGGGGCAGTTATTTGATTGAGAAAGATTATCCCGAAAGCAAAAATCGTGGTTTTAATTATTGAATTCATAGCATTTTTTTTAATAGCTGGCATTGCATTTCCAAATCTGCCTTTTCATAGAATTTTTCATGCGCGAAATTCATAAACTTCAGCACTTTGAAAGCATTGAACTTGTGAAAAAAACGGGTTTGGAAAGATTTCAGTGTTGAACAGTTTTTAT
This sequence comes from Draconibacterium sp., assembly GCA_035467235.1. Lineage (GTDB taxonomy): Bacteria > Bacteroidota > Bacteroidia > Bacteroidales > Prolixibacteraceae > Draconibacterium. Next base: position 886 of record DATITY010000448.1, read on the forward strand.
TTAAGTCATCCAGCTCCATCCAAAAATTATCCTGTAAAAGAAATTGTTGTATTGATTCAGGCATACCTGAAATTATATGTAAATACGCTGCTTCATCGATGTTAAACAGTTTTTCAGTTGCATCGAAAAAAGTTTTTAAATCAGTAAAAGAATTAAAATTGTAAGTTTTGGTCAGGTCTTCGGTTCCTTCCATCCATTTCTGAATAGCTGCACCGGTTCCAAAAGGTACCCGGTTCGACAAACGTGCTGAGGGAAAAACCAGGGTGGTGTTAATTTCGCCAACTAGGCCCAACTGCGCCAGGTTTTGCAGAAAATAGAAATCTTCACCCGCCTGCCTGCGGTTCATACCGCCACGTTTTACATACGCTTCGGCGGTAACTGCAAACGCAGATCCGATGGTAATCATTGCCTGCGGATAGCCTGTAAATTGCAAAGCATCTTTATAATAATGCAAATATTTTTCGTACAGTTCAATTCCCTGTTTTTGTTTATCTGAAAGCCCAGTTTTTTGATGTTCAACTTTAATTGTTGCTCCAACATGTTTTGGGTTTTGTTTGAAATGCGTTTCTATTTCAACAAGATAATTCTGTTTGACAAGCGAATCGGAATCAAGCGAAACAATGATTCCCATGCTGTTATTGAAATCATTAAAACGTAAAACAGCCTCATCCAGTCCGGTTTTACGCGCCAGTCCCACCCCAGCCCACTTTTTTCTTAATTCAACCGGGCCAACTGCAAAAAACTGCAATTTGAAGCGATTGTTATCCTTTATCCACCGATCAGCTTCCTTTTTTGTCTCAGTATTGAATTTTTTAATTTCCACAGGCGCATCTTCAGCATGGTTAATCAGTATAATTACTTCAACCATTGTATGAGGCAAACTGCATTTTTTTAACGATTCGAGTGTTTGCAAAAGTTCAGGCTCGTTATAACACGGAATAACAATTCTAATATTGCATTGCGGATTTGGTTCCGATTCGATTAACGGAATCCGGTTGTTTTTAAGCAGATAATTATTGGCAAACATGTTGCAAAGCTACAATTTAATGCAAAAAAAATCCGGACAAACTGCCCGGATTCTATTTCGATTTAAACCTTTCTATTTTTGATTAGAAGTTGTTGTGTATTTTTCGTTCATCACCTTTAAGATTTCAGCGGTAATATTGTCGCCTTCATCACCAACCAATATACTTGATGCGTTCAGTATATAATCGTATTTTTTATCCGCATTAAACTGTTTTATGGTATTCAGCAAACTATCTAAAACCTGCTGGCTGTTTGTATTTTGCATTTCTCCCAATTTGGCTGATAAGTCCTGATCCATTTTCAGTATTTCCTGCTCCATTCCCACCAATCTGTTGCGCTCCTGCACAGCCCGATCTTCGCTTAAAAAACCACCTCTTTGCAATTTTTCCTGAAAAGATGCGGCATCCTTTTCAAACGATTTACGTTTGTTTGCATATTCACCAGCGTAAGCTTCCTGCTTTTTAGTAAAATCGTCGTGAAGGAATTCAGCCAGTTTATAGTTCAGAATTACAGAATCAGCCTTTACATAAGCAATTTTTAATCCATCTCTGCTAATTACCGCTTTGTCTCCCAAACCTGAATTTTGTCCGTCTTTGCTCCCTCCTGTAAAATGCAAAACATATAAAACCGCAACTGCCACACCCAGCACAATACTAACAATCAAAGATGTTCCCTTCATTAGTTCTTATTTTAGATTTACTTTAAAAATTGGCACAAAGATAATTTTTTAGTTTAAACCGAATGACCGGTTTAACACTTTTTTCAATAAATTAAAGCTTAACTACATCTGTCTAAAACCTGCATAAAATCATAAATAGCTGCTGATAAACATCATTGAAATAAACACTTCCACGATAGTACTTTTACAAAATCAGAATTGGAAATTTTTATCAGAACATACTATGTTTAATAAGCTTATTGCGAATATTTTACCTCACATGCCAAAAAAGCTGGTTTGGGTTTTTTCTAAAAGATACATTGCCGGAGAATCAATTGAGGAAGGACTTTTGGCTTCAAAGTTACTGAACGAAAAGGGCATAGAAGTTACTATTGACCTGCTTGGAGAATTTATTAAAACACTGGACGAAGCCAAAGAAAACCGCGATCACTATTTCGCAATCATTCAACGCTTTTGCAGTGAAAAAATCACCGGTAACTTCTCTTTAAAGCCAACCATGTTCGGAATGCTAATTGATAAAGAAGTTTGTTACACTTACCTGAGGGAAATTGTTGCACTGGCTGCTGAAAGAAACTCGTTTATCAGAATCGATATGGAAGATTCGGCCTGCGTTGACATGGAAATTGAAATTTACAATAAACTCAGGGCTGAATTTCCCAAAAATGTAGGACTTGTGTTACAGGCATATCTGCGCCGCACAATGAGCGACCTGGAACGGTTTCACGTAATAAATACAGGAGGATATCCGCTAAATTTCAGGCTCTGCAAAGGAATTTATGTTGAATCCGAAAAAATTGCCTTTAAAGATTATCAGGAAGTGAGAGATCGTTTTCTTGAAGATCTCGAATTTATGCTCACCCACAATATGTATGCAGGCATTGCAACTCACGACAAATACCTTGTGGAGCAGTCATTTCGGATGATTGAAAAATATAAAATCCCGAAAACAAGATATGAATTTCAGATGCTTTATGGAGTAACTCCTGAACTGCGACAAGCAATTATTGATAAAGGACATAAAATGCGGGTTTATGTACCTTTTGGTAAACAATGGTTTAACTATTCGACACGAAGATTGAAAGAAAACCCTAAAATGGCTTCTGAAATCATAAAAGCACTGTTTATTCGGGGTTGATACAAATAAAAAATATTTAAAAGGATGGCGACGATCATCCTTTTTTTGTGCTTCGTTTTTCGATTTAATTTATAGATTTGCAGACCAGAACAGAACACAGACTGTTCTGATAAACAACGAAAATGAGCAATTTCAAATTTACAGTCGATAACAATTCCAATGTTCTGAAATTTCAGCAACTGGTTGATGCGATTATGGATTCAATTAGTCAGAACCAACTAAAATCGGGCGAAATGTTGCCGTCAGTGAACCAGATTATGAGCGAGTGCCAGGTTTCGCGCGACACAGTTTTTAAAGCGTATGCCGAACTAAAAAAAAGAGGTGTTGTTGAATCAGTACCCAACCGTGGTTATTTTGTAATTAAAAATATTACCAAAGTTTTTCTCATTCTCGATACTTTTAAAGCATACAAGGAAGTTCTTTACGGTTCATTCCTGAAAAATTTACCAAAAAACATCGGTGTCGATTTACATTTCCATCACTATAATATTGGTGTTTTTGAAAACATTATAAATCATAGCGTTGGCAAATACAGTAAGTACATTATTATGAATTTCGATCATCCAAAAGTTTCGAAAATCATTAGAAAAATCCCTCACAACCAGCTTTTAATTATCGACTGGAAAATCAATGCAGATGAATCACAATCAACAGTTTACCAGGATTTTGGAGAATCGGTTTATACCTGTTTCAAAAGCAATGCTGATAAAATTAAAAAGTACAAGGAGTTTACCTTGTATTATCCCGCATTTACATACCACCCCAAAATTACGATAGAATTTTTTGAAAAATTCTGTACAGATTTTGGGATTAAGTACAATGTAATTTATGATTCTGACCAATTTAAAATTGAAAATGGCGGCCTTTATTTTTTAGTAAGCGACAGAACGCTGGCCAGTTTTCTGGATCAGTGTGAAGAAAAAGGATTTGAACCCGGCCGCGAGGTTGGTGTGATTTCGTATAATGAAACTCCGATGAAGAAATACGTAAAAAATGGAATTACCGTAATTTCCACCAATTTTGAAATAATGGGACAAAAGGCTGCAGAATTTGTTGCTACAGGAAAACCTATTCAATTTGAAGTTCCGACAACTTTAAAATTGCGCTCGTCTTTGTAATTAGACAAAAAGTTAGACACAAGTATCAAGACGAAAATTAAAAATGACAAAAGATTTATATACACAAGTATTAAGACCTATACTATATGGAGTTTTTATTAAATCTGAAAGTCTAGAATCTTTTTGTCTTGTGTCTTGATACTAAATAACATGTTTTTAAACATATTTTTGGTCTTTGAAACATCGTTTTTTGCATTTAATTTTGGCAACATACCAGAACAGAACAGTTCGTTATAAAAACAACAACATAAAATATTATATATCATGCATTTACTTGGATTCGACATTGGAAGTTCTTCCGTAAAAGTTTCGCTAATAGATGGCGAAAACGGCAATTGTGTTGCAAGTTCATTTCACCCGAAACAGGAAATGAAAATTACCGCCCTCAAAGCAGGTTGGGCAGAACAGGAACCCGAATTATGGTGGCAAAACCTGAAACTGGCGCTGACCGATGTTTTAAACGAATCGAAAGTAAATCCAGAAAGTATTCAGTCGATTGGTATTTCGTATCAAATGCACGGACTGGTAATGGTTGATAAAAATCATGAAGTTATCAGACCTTCAATTATTTGGTGCGACAGTCGCGCTGCTGCCATTGGTGACAGGGCTTTTGCGGAAATT
>DATITY010000449.1:0-7725 GCA_035467235.1 Draconibacterium sp.
CAGCGAACCATTGCCCAGTGGAAGCGCTTTAAGCCACTCCGGATCGTCTTTCCATCCATTCGGATCATCGGGTAAAGAAGCATTTGCAGGTTGATTGTACCAAAGTTTGAGATTTGATTTTTCGGATTCGGTTTCTACTAAATTGCATGACATTAATAAAATCAGGGAAATAACAAAAATGGAAAACTGATTATGGTTCATTATTTTCAGGTTAATTGAATTTTAGTTGTAATGCTGAACAGCTTTCAAATATACCATAAACATGGTTCAGACTATTGAATAATTCAGTCATATAATTATACATTTCCGGTTTATTCTGATTTTTATTTAACTATTTTTGATTTTTCAACTCATTAATAATTAGTGTGGAATGATTTTAAGCGATGGGAATTCCAGTGTTCGGTTCGAATTAAAGAATATTGCATATTTACGATTTTTACAACAATCCGAATATGCTGATATTATTAGTCCGTATTCGCGGATGTACCTGATTACGGAAGGCAGCGGACATATTGTGATAGGAAACCAGGTCATTCAACTGGAAGCAGGATTTATGTACCTCATTCCCAGTTATGTGCATTGTAGTTACGTTTTTAACAAAAACCTGGCGCACATTTATATTCATTTCAGGGCATTGCTTGAAAATGGGTTGACCATTTATAACTTCATCTCATTCCGGAATAAAATAAAGGCAACCGAGTTGAGCAAAATGTTATTTAACCGGATACTGGAACTTAATCCGGGTCTTCAATTGCCACATCACGATCCGCATGTTTACCAGACCAAACCGTGGATGGATAAAAAACCTGCTTTTAATTCACCGGGACAAAGACTGGAAACTGAAGGAATAATCCAGCAACTTTTTTCAGGTTTTATTTCCGACGAACCAAGGATTGATCTCGCTTCGAGCCTGAAATACAACATTCAGGAAATCCTTGTTTTCATTCAGGATAACCTTCAAAACGACATCAAAATTGAACAGCTGGCGCAGATATCCTGTCTTTCGAAAGACCATTTCACCCGCATTTTTAAATCGATTTTTGGTATTTCGCCGTGTGAATTTATCATCAGAAAACGAATTGAAAAATCGCAGTTTTTATTGCTCACCACCGACTTGCCGATAAACCGGATTATCGATGAAACCAATTTTAAAAATGCACCCTACTTTTCGAGGATGTTTAAAAAATACACGTCGCTGACACCGGGAGTTTACCGAAATCAGCGGGGGTAAAATGCATTCCGGAAAATTTCACTTCGATTTCTTAAAATACTTATTTAGAATGTATTCCGGTTGCCAGTTATCGGATTTTTGTTTCAGTTTGGTGTAATTGTAATCCATCGGCAGGATAACGGCAGGATTAAGATTCATGGTATCACCGGTGGCCAAATACCACTCTTTCAGCAGCCCCGTCATTTCTGTCACCTTATCTTTATATTCAGGTGCTGAAGCCAGATTGTGTATTTCCAGCGGATCATTTTTCAGGTTGAATAACTGTGTATAATCCTGATGTGGGTAACGAATAATTTTCCATTCATCGGTTCGAACAGCTCTAACCGTATTTCGGTAAGCAGTGAAAAGTGAATTTCGCACGGCTGGTTTTTGGCTTTTTATAACAGGGTAAAGATTTTTTCCATCAATTTCTTTAGGTAACGGTAATCCGGCAACATCGCAAAGTGTTGGAAACAAATCGTATAAATAAACCAGGGCATCATTCGCCTTTTCTTTTGGAATACCCGGACCAGAAATAAGAATGGGCACTTTTGTTGAATGTTCGTACAAATTCTGCTTTCCCAACAATCCATGACTTCCAATGGCAAGCCCATTATCGGCAGCGTAAACGATGATGGTATTTTCAAATAATCCCTCTTTTTTCAAGGTTTCAATTATTTCGCCCACTTTATCGTCCAAATGAGTAATCAGCGCATAATAATCGGCAATTGACGCCTGTATAATTTCTGGAGTACGAGGCCAGGGGGCGAGATTTTCGTCTCGTATGGTAAGTTCGTCAAAAGCAAAAGGATGGAGTTTTTTGAAATTCCCGGGTAACGGAACTGACTCATCAGGATACCTGCCAATATAATCAGGTCTTGGAGAGCGAGGATCGTGTGGTGCGGTAAAAGCGACATAGCAGAAAAAGGGTTTCTCCCTGCTTCCAGCTGCATATTCATTCAGAAAACCCATGGCTGCTTCAGCAAAAAGGTCGGTTGAATATCCCTTTAATACAGGTTCTCCGAGTTTTCCGCTGGCATCCATATCGCTGCAGGGAACGTTGAAATGATCGCTCATTCCACCAAGAAACACATTCTTTCCTTTTTGAAATGTAGCCTCAAATGCCTCTTTTTCGTTGTGCCATTTGCCGGTTCCAAAAGTTACATATCCATTGTCAGAAAAATAACGGGGCATGGTTTGAACGCCAACAAGTCTGTCGTACACATGAAAAAGGCTTTTCCCGCTCATCAGCATTGCACGGCTTGGCGCACAAATTGCACCGTGATGGCCACCCATTACATAGCCATTTGAAAACCGGACTCCTCTTTCAGCAAGTTTGTCAATATTGGGAGTGTGGATGTACAGGTTACCCGAACACCCGAGCGCATCGGCACGCTGATCGTCGGCAAAAAGGAAAAGTACATTAGGCCGGTTTTGAGCCTGAATATTTATTGAGCAAAGGATTACAAACAGCAAATTTCCGGTGAACAATATTATTTTTGTTTTCATCAGATTGAGATAAAAATAATTGCTTTTACTTAGTCATCATTAAAATTGATATTTAAAAAAAACAATGAGCTATGTTATTTATATTCCATAGCGGTAGTTCCATAAATGAAGAAATATCTCATTGTAGTTTTTGTCTGGTAGGATCAAGCGCCATTTTCAGAAGTTCGTTAGCTGTTTTCCAGTTGCGGGTTGTGGCAGTCACTTTCAACCTCGCTTCCAGAAAATTATTGTTCAGTTTGGTTCGTCCATAACCATTTGGACAATACAGATAAACGGCTTCATCGGTAAATAAAATTTCCTCGCCTTCCTGTTTTTTTTCTTCAATTGCGCTGCTATCGTACTTCCCGGGTTTTGACGACAGAAAAGTAACATGTAAAAATGCCGGGTCTTTGTCCCGGTCATAACCAAACGGGTTATTATCAACCACCTGTTTCAACTTTTCGACAGTCAAAACCATTACCGGAACTTCAAATCCGAAATCTTTTTCAATCCGGCTGTAAATCATTTTTTCCAATTTTTCGGGATCAGTTTCCAATGCGTCGAAAATAACATTTCCGCTTTGCACGTAGGTTGTTACATTCCGAATCCCAATATTTTCGTATGCCGTTCTTAAAGCGTCCATTTTAATCAGTTTCTGTCCGCTTACGTTGATTCCCCTTAATATTGAAATGTATGTTTTCATTTAACCATTCACTCAATGCCGATTTTATACTTTTCAATAATTGCCTTATTCTCTTTGGATAGACCGGAAAAAGGAACGGGTTGATCCTGCGGCCGGATTTGTTTCTGATTGATTTCTCCAAACAGGCTCCAGTTGCGGGTGCTACCAGATTCGGGTTCTTCCGCTTTCAAATCATACCGGGTGAAATCGATAACCAGAGGTTGCGTATTTTTCTCCCAATCGCGAAGGGTTGCCAGCCGGAACGTTTTATTCATAAACCAACGGATTTCCATGTTGGCATCGGAACCACCGATTCCCGATCCTCTTTCTTCGAAACGGTAGTCGAAGGAATTCTCTTTATAATGATTTCTCCAGATCAGTCCAAATTCACCCTGTGTTATCAGTTTTACATCGGGCCAGCGTTTTTTTGTTTCGCTGAGCCAGTCGGTTAAACCCGAAATATCAATCGGAAGGCTGAGTTCCCAGCAGTTGGTGACCCACGCAAAATTATTCAGTTCAAATCCTTTGTCGAAATGAATGGCTGTGGTATGCAACATTTCTTTCAGCCCGTCCTCTTTCCCATGATTCCTTAAAGTTTCGATTGGTCCGACTCCCATCCTGCTGTTGAATCCATCAGCAAAACCCTCTCTTCTGCCCGCCAGAAAATCAACTGTCCAGCCGTCCAGATTAACACAATCAATAAAATCTTCCTTTCCCTGGGCAGGTTTGCAAAAATGTTCCTTTGAAGGATAAAACGGATAACAAACCGATCCTTCACCATCCTGGTTATCAATGGCATATTGACTCCAAATGTTACCCTGACACACGTGAATATTTTCCTTTTCAGCCAGATATTCCTGATTTTTTGAGGAAAGAAAACCAGCTACAACACTTTTTGGACGATAACCATTTCCAACAATTTCAGATACTCTCGCCAATCCCTCGTGCAAATCCTGGTTAACCTGTTCTGTGGAATTGTAAGCATTGGCGAAATAGGCGCCCGGGATAAAAGTAATTTCATCGCCGTATTTTGCATGGTAACCAACAACCAGTTCCCTGATTTTTGTATAATTGAATGTGGTATCGTGCAATGCCAGCCAGCTAAAAGCCCATGTTATTTTGGCCCCCGGAAATCCTTTTTCGATGGCGTCCCTGAATTCGATCAGCTTTTCGGGAGTGTGCAGGCTTCGCTCATCCTCGCCCACATTTTTATCTCTTGAAACTTCAATCTGATTCACCCTGATAACACAGTTAAATGTCAGAAACCGGTTTCCCATCAATGAAATTGGAGCTTCAGTCACCTTTTCATTTCTACAGGCTAAAAAACCTATAATGAAAACAAAAAGAATCGGGAAGATAAATAGTAATTTTTTCATATTGAATTTCTTAATTCATTGATTTAACTCCTTTCACCGGCTTTGGAGAAAGCTGATGCAAATCGAAAATCACGATTTCGTTTTTCCCCTTTTTCAGCCAGGGTGCAGGACAATAAAGCTGGAACTGCGGCCCGATATTCCAGTATCTACCCAAGTTTTGGCCATTCACCCAAACAACGCCTTTTTCCCACTGACTCATATCAATGTACGTGTCGCCAACAGTGGTAAGCTCAAATTCACCTTTAAAGAAAGTTCCCGGCTTTTTTGCTTCTGTTGACGAGAATTTCAGGTTAGTAATGTAAGTTTCATCAAACGGAAGGGTGAAAATTTCCCAGTTCATCAGCGTCATTCCATTGAGCGAAACACGGTCGGTAATTCCTTTGCGGTCAATCATGTACTCAGCAAAATTAATCCGGCCCATTCCTTCCACAAGAATGTCGAGCTGCGGATTTTCGGTTGTTGAGGCCGGAAGTTCGATGTTATTTTCGGCTTGTGCGCGATCGAGTTTACCAATGTATTTCCCATCAACGAAAATCGTTGCATAATCGTGTAATTCGGTAATTCTCAATTTTCCTTTTTTGTGGCCAATCAATTTGGTGCGGTACAAAATAAAACCTCCTTTCTGTCCAAACATTTCCATTGGTTTTGGCTGGGGAGAAACGATTGCTTCAGGCAGGTTTTTCCATACCGGAGCAACTCCAGTAAGTTTTATTTCAGGTATTTCAATTACAGGAAGTGGTGCAGGTACTGCGGGCATTTCCTGATCAGGTGGAAGATATTTCCACATTAAATTGCGCAGAGCATCAAATTTTGGTGTTGCTTGTCCCATTTCGTTGATGGGAGCATCGTAATCGTAACTGGTAACATCGGGCTGGTATTGTGTCGGACTGAAAGCGTTGGCGCCTGCCCAGTATCCAAAGTTGGTACCTCCGTGAATAACATAAAAGTTGAATGATTTTTTGTTGTCCATCAGCCATTTCACGTCTTTTAGCAAAGCTGCAGTATCAGGTCGCTGCCATTTTTCGCCCCAGTGAGTGAGCCAACCGGGGTAAAGTTCGCTGCAAAAAGATGGTACATTTGGGTTGGCTTTTGTGGCCTGACCGAAATGATCTGCATTTGAGCCCGGGTCCAGTCCGATAGCTGCATCAGGCAATGAACCGGCTTCGAGCATGTGCGGAGTAGCGCCATCGGAAGTATAAAACGGAACTTCAATACCGCATTCTTTCCAAACTTCTGGAAGCCATTTCATGTACTCGCGATCGTTTCCGTAACTTCCGTATTCATTTTCAATCTGAACCATCAATATCGGGCCGCCTTTGGTTACCTGTAAATCTTTCACCTGAATCGCCAGTGTTTTAATGTAGCGTTCAGCAGCTTCAGTGTAACGCGGATCCATGCAGCGCACTTTAATATCGGGAATTGCCAACAGGTACGATGGAATTCCGCCAAAATCCCACTCGGCACAAACGTACGGCCCCGGCCTGAAAATCAGGAACATTCCTTCGTCCTGAACCAGTTTTATAAATTTTGCAATGTTGTGGTTACCGGTTTGAAAATCGAAAACTCCCGGTTCAACTTCGTGATAATTCCAGAAAATATAGGCAGCAATAGTATTGCACCCCATAGCTTTGGCCATTTGAATGCGGTGTTTCCAGTATTCAGCCGGAACACGGGCAGGGTGAATTTCGCCCGAAATAATCTGAAAAGGTTTCCCGTCAAGAAGGAACTCGGTTTTCGACAGTGTAAAAGAGTGTTTGCTGTTTTGGCTGAACAAATTCACATTCAATATGGCGATAAGGAAAATGGTTGTAAAAAGTTTGCTCATTGGTTTAATGATTTAGTTTTTATGAATTCAAAAATAGTCAGTTTTACCGATTTACAGGAATTTTCGATGTGAATCTGTTATTTCTTTTCGTTAAAATCATTAATCTCGAATTTCTGAAAAGCCGCTGAAATTTGTTCGAGCTGTTTTTCATTGAAGTCATTAATTTCATTTTTCAATAATGGAAGTAATACTTTGGCCGGTTTCTCTTCTGAAGTAATTCGGTTCAAAAAAATACTTTTGCTGTAATCGTCAAGAATTGGGAAAAGTGCAACAAATTGACGGTTATTTTCAAAGTTGCCAAAAGGCAGGGGCGCTTTACTGATTGTGTAAGCCTTTATTAATGGCACACTTTGCCTTATCACCTGAAAAAGCAGGTCGGAATGACTTTCATAATCTGCACCAGACCACTTTCTCAACGCAAACAACTGTGTTTCGTAATTATCAGAGAGCAGCAGTTGACGGGCAATCGGTTCAGAATAAATGCCTTGTGTAAAAACAGTCATACTGTCTTTGATTGTTCCGTTAACAAAATGCCAGAGCGTAAATGAAGAATAAACAGCCCCTTCAACAACCGATTTCTTAATCGTTTGAGGAGTTGCACCGGTAATGGCATCAACAGTTGTTGCTTTAATTTTAACCGATTTATCTACCAAATCCTCTTTTTTCAGAATCCGAAGCATGCTGTTCCTTGTTTTTAAAATCTGATCCATTTTAAGGTAATCGGCAGAACTAAATTTTTTGTGATCGAATTTGGTAAGCGGTTTGCCGGGAATTGTATCAAACTTTCTATAATTTCCTGCCAGGTCCCAATAAAATTTTAATACAACATTCGCACAAAGTGTATCATCGCAAACCGGCATGTTAATTTCTGCTTCATAACCATAAGGAATCTGACTATTACCGGTGCAAATTTTAATGACGTTGGGTAATGCATACTCATCGGTATAATAATTAAAGGCAGTACGACAGGTATCTCCACGATTTTGCGAAAATGCAGCCGAAGGAAACAAACCAACAGTAATAAACCAAATGATGACGCATAAACCCGGATTCCGCATCGGTTCTATTTTTGTTTTTCAATCAATTCAAGGTATTCCTCAAGGTATGTAGTATAAACATCACGCGGATTAGCGTTATGCTTTTT
>DATITY010000450.1:0-5658 GCA_035467235.1 Draconibacterium sp.
CGAGCATTGAAATATTTTTCCATTCGGCTGCCAGCTCTTCCAGTTTGCCAGTTAACTCATTTATTAACGGGTAATATTCAAATTCAAGCGCATCATGAATTGATTTTGGAACCGCCGTATTATTGGCGTCCTGCGAAGTAAGTGCGAAATGAATAAACTCCTTGTATTTTTCGAGTCCCAGTTTGTCGAATTCTTCCTTTATGAAATATTCAACCGCCTTAACATCATGATTTGTAATACTTTCAATCTCCTTTATACGAGCGGCATTTTCCAACGAAAAGTTTTCTGTTATTTTCCGAAGTCCGGCAAATTGAGATGGTGATATTTCGGTTAACTGCGGCAACGGAATTTCGCAAAGCGCAATAAAATATTCTATTTCAACAAAAACCCGGTATTTTATTAAAGCGAATTCGCTGAAATATTTCCAAAGGTTTTCCACTTTATTACTGTATCTTCCATCAACCGGCGAAATGGCTGTAAGTGCACTGATTTCCATTTTGTTACTTTCTGCATTATTTAAATTAAAAAGATTTTGATTTTTTTCTCAGTACTCACTACTAATTACTCAAATCTTTTTAAAAGCAGTGCAAATTTAGTAAAATCGGTTGATTTGGTTTTTTCGAAAGAATGATATTATTCAAACTTCAGGATTTTAATAATTTCTAACTTCGCAGCAACCTTTGTTGGTCAGTAATGTTTAATACTCGGGAAAGAATAAAAGTGATGAGGAAAACACGTGTTTCGATAGTTTCGTATTTAAACAGTAAACCATTTTTGTATGGATTACAAAATTCAGCAGTGGCCAAAGAAATCGATTTGAGCCTCGATATACCTTCGAAAGTAGCAGCAAAACTGTCTTTCAATCTTGCCGACGTTGGATTAATACCAGTTGCGGGACTCATTGATTTGGATGAATACCATATTATTGGCGACTATTGCATCGGTTCGGTTGGTAAGGTAAAAACAGTTGTGCTGGCTTCAGATGTTCCGATTGAAAAGGTTGAAACTGTTTTGATGGATTATCAGTCGCGCAGTTCGGTATTACTGGCAAAAGTGCTGGCAAAATTCTACTGGAAAAAATCGTTCAACTGGGAAAATACCTGTAACGATTTTCAAAACGTATCGATAAAAGGAAAAACAGCCGGTGTGGTTATTGGCGACAGGGTTTTCGATATTGAAAACAAATTCAGATATATTTATGATTTAAGCGAGGAGTGGTACAATTTTACAGAGTTGCCTTTTGTTTTTGCGGTTTGGGCATCAAACAAGAAAATTTCGGAATCTTTTGAAAAGGAATTTAACAGCGCACTCGCATATGGAATTGAGAATATGTCGGAAATAGTACTGATGGAACAACCCAATTATACGAATGTGGATATTACTAATTATTTCGCCCAAAATATTAGCTTTGAACTGGATAACGAAAAAAGGGCGGGAATGAAAAAATTTTTGGAACTTGCCCAAAAACTCGAAATGGTTGAATTATGATGAAAAAGATACGGAAATACAATTTGCTTTTGGTTTTATTATTTGTTTCTGTTGCAGTAATTGCTCAGGAAACGAAAGAGAAACTGGTTTATAAACTTAATATCAAACAGGATATAACAAAAGCAACCTGGCGGCAGACGCAGCAGGCTTTTGAAGAGGCCGATTCGTTGGGTGCCGATGTTTTTCTTATTCATATGAATACTTATGGAGGAACGGTTTTGGATGCCGATTCAATCCGCACTAAAATTCTCCAAAGTCCAATACCGGTATATGTATTTATCGATAATAATGCGGCATCTGCCGGTGCATTGATTTCGATTGCGTGCGACAGTATTTATATGCGGTCGGGTGGAAGTATTGGCGCGGCCACGGTGGTTAATCCAACAGGGCAAGCCATGCCCGACAAATACCAGAGTTATATGCGTTCAACCATGCGGGCAACTGCCGAAGCTCATGGAAAAGACACCATTATTTCGGGAAATGATACGATTTACAAATGGCGTCGCGACCCGCGAATTGCTGAAGCCATGGTCGATCCGGCGGTTTTTATCGAAGGAATAATTGACACCGGAAAAGTATTAACTTTTACACCTACCGAAGCTATCGAAAACGGATATTGCGAAGGAATTGCTGAAAATGTTCCCGAAGTGTTAAAAAAAGTGGGAATTGAAGATTACAAAATTGTGGAGTATGAACCCACCTGGATTGAGCGGATAATCGGATTTTTAGTACTCCCGATGATTTCAGGATTGTTAATTATGGCAATTATCGGGGGAATTTATTTCGAAATGCAGTCGCCCGGAATCGGATTTCCGCTGGGAGTGGCAATTCTGGCTGCAATCGCCTATTTTGCTCCGCTGTATCTTGAAGGACTTGCCGCACACTGGGAAATTTTGGTGTTTATTGTCGGAGTGATTTTGGTAATGGTCGAGATATTTGTGATTCCCGGATTTGGGGTTGCCGGAATTTCTGGTATCGTTCTCATTTTTGTCGGATTGGTTTTAAGCCTGATCAATAACGTAAATTTCGATTTCGAAGGTGTTGAAATTGCAACTGTCGGTGTAGCGGTTACGACAGTGGTTCTTGGCGTTTTCGGCGGATTTATTCTGTCGTTGTATCTGGGGAATAAATTATTTACTTCAAAAACCGGTATGTTCAGAAATATGTCGTTAAGATCGGTACAAAATGTAAGCGACGGTTTTGTTTGTGTTGAAACCGGAATGTTTGCATTGAAAGGCAAAACCGGTGTATCAAAAACAGTTCTTCGGCCCGGAGGAAAAGTTTTAATCGAAGGCGAAGTTTTTGATGCTGTTGCCAACAGCGGTTTTATCGACAAGGATGTAAAAATTATTGTCACCAAAGTTGAAGCTACCCAGCTTTATGTGGATAAAATGGAATAATTGAAATTTTTGATTTCGGTTACAGCTATTTGTAATCGTCGTATGAATCAATCAGATTAAAATTCCTAAAACTTGTTTTCAGTTCAATTGTTTCTCTTAAAACACTGTTATGTTTGAATATGTTATAAAATATTTCGACGAACTATGGTATTTGCTTCTTGAAATGGCGCCCTGGTTGTTGTTTGGACTGGTTTTCGCGGGATTACTGAAAGTTTATTTTCCACAAAAGCACATCGACAAATATCTGGGAAAATCTGATTTTAAGTCGTCGTTAAACGCCTCGCTACTGGGAGTTCCAATGCCGCTTTGTTCATGCGGTGTAATTCCAACCGGAATTTCATTTTACAAAAATGGCGCTTCAAAAGGAGCAACCAATTCATTTTTGATCTCAACTCCGCAAACCGGGGTGGATTCAATTTTTGCAACTTACTCGATGTTAGGTTGGCCATTTGCGCTGCTTCGTCCGTTTGTTGCATTTTTTACAGGAGTGGTGGGTGGTGTTCTCACCAATATTTTTATTAAGGAAAAATCGGTTAAAAAAGCCTCTCCTTTTGCCAATTTCAAAATCGATACAGCAACTTTGGGAAAAACAGATGCAACCTGCAACGATGATTCCTGTGGTTGTCATGAGCCGAAAATAGAGGACAAGCGTCACGCTTTGGTGAAGGCTGCCGATTATGCTTTTGTCGAACTTTTGCAGGACATCTCCAAATGGCTGATTCTGGGCTTTTTAATTGCAGCCTTAATTTCTGTGGCATTGCCAAACGACTTTTTCAGTTCGTTTAAAGGACTTGGATTCATTGAGATTCTGGTGGTTCTTGCAGCATCGGTACCCATTTATATTTGTGCCACAGGTTCAATTCCAATTGCGGCTGTTTTGCTCATGAAAGGGGTTTCACCCGGTGCAGCGCTCGTATTTTTAATGGCTGGTCCGGCTACGAACGTGGCAACAATTGCAGTTTTGGGAAAAACGATGGGCAGAAAATCGCTGATCATTTATCTTTCAACAATCATCGGTGGAGCCATTGTTTTTGGATTACTTACCAATTGGCTGATTCCAGCAGATTTTATTTTAAGTAAAATGGTTCATATCCACGGAAATGGGGAGGAACATGAAATGCTGCCGAAGTGGTTACAGTTGGGGTCGGCATTGTTTCTTATTTTTTCAATTGCAGGTGGCTATTTTTATTCAATTATCAGTAAGAAAAACAAAATGGGAAAAGTGGAAGGAGTTACGGTAAAAGTGACGGGAATGACCTGCTCACATTGTGAAGCAACAGTGAAAAGAAACCTTGAGGCCTTAAAAGGAGTAACCAGTGTAATTGCCGACAATAAAAGCAATACAGTAAAAATTACAGGTTCCGGCATCAACCTCGAAAAGGTAAAAACCACCGTAAACGGGCTGGGATACAATTTTGTTGGGTAAAAGTCCCACTGCCCCCCGGTGGTGGATTCGTAAGATTTTGTTGGACAGGGATTTTGGGTGTGGCGAATTCCGAAGTGCCATTAAAAATCAGCGATTTGGAAATCGCTGCACCCCGGCAGAGCTAAAAACTTTTTTTCGTAATTTTATTGGCAAATTAAATATCGCGAAAATGTGCAAAAGCCAGTATTTCATCAAAACCGCATTCATTTTAATAGTTCTTCTGTTTGTAAACTGTTCTGAAAACAAAAACAGGCAGGAGCCAAAAACCGAAGCTGTTGTCGAGAAATCGGAAATTACAGATGAAAACTCACTTTTCAACGGAAAAACTCTGGATGGTTGGAAAATTACCGAATATGGAACAGGGGGTCCGGTTTTGGTTACCGATGGAAAGCTGGTGTTAAATTACGGCGATGGTTGCACCGGCGTTACCTGGGAAGGCGATTTCCCAAAAGTGAATTACGAAGTTACATTGGATGCCCGGAGAACCGTTGGCAACGATTTTTTCTGCGGTATCACATTTCCGGTAAACGATGAATTTTGCAGCCTCATTGTAGGCGGCTGGGGTGGACCGGTGGTGGGTTTGAGTTGCATTGATGGCAATGACGCTGAACATAATGTGACCAGAATTTTAAAGAAGTTCGATAGCAATGTTTGGTATAAAATTAAACTTCAGGTTACCGGCGAAAAAATAACTGCCTGGATTGACGATGAAAAACTGGTTGATTTCAGTTATTCCGGCCACCGTTTAAGTTTACGCGCCGAAGTACAACTCTCAAAACCATTTGGTTTGTTTACCTGGCAAACCACAGGTGAAATCAGGAATATCAGGATGCAAAAGATTTAGATTTACTTTTTCCTCTTCTTCTTAGACAAATATTCCTTCTGTTCTTTTTCGTTATCGCGAATCAGCTTTTTCCAGTTATTATCGGTGTCTTTGGTAAAATCGAGGGTTTCGCGGTATGCATTTTTGTCGATGTCCATCATCGTAATTTCTTCATCGAGAAATGTTTCTATTTCGGCTAAAATATCCTTTTCTTCACTGCTGCAAAAAGTAACCGCCTGTCCTTTTTTTGTGCCACGGCCAGTTCGTCCAACGCGGTGTACATAATTTTCGGGAACTTCGGGCAGGTCGTAGTTTACTACAAAATCAACATTAGGTATGTCAATTCCGCGGGCGCTGATGTCGGTGGCAATCAGCAGTTTCAGGTCGCCGGTTTTAAAATCGTTTAAGGTTTTGGTGCGTTCGTTTTGTTCTTTGTCGCTGTGGATGGTTGCACTCTTGATTTCAACCCTTTCCATGGCTTTTTTTACGCGTTCGGCCCGCACTTTTGTACGCACAAAAAC
>DATITY010000451.1:0-9408 GCA_035467235.1 Draconibacterium sp.
TGAATGGCTTTTGAAAATTTCAGCAGTTCATTTTGAAGCTGATGCAGTTGTCCGTTCACCTGAATTAACCCGGTTACATAAACGCTTTTTGCCAGGGTCGCAAAACCTCCGTCGGAATTGTGCGTTGTAACAGGAATCCCGTTGTCTTCGCAAAAGGCGTAAATTCCACCTCTTTGTCCGTCGGGACCAAAAAGCAGCGGATCGGTTGGCGAATAACCTGTTGGGCAATACAGTTTTATTCCTGCAAACATTTTTCCTTTTCCAACATTTGCCCTTGCATAATCTGCGATTCCCGGTCTTCGCGGATCTACAGCTAAAAACGGGAAAACCATATCTTTATATACCGGATGGTTTTTTAGCTCTTCAATCTGCCGGAGCTGTTCATTCCAGCCATCGAAAGCGCCGGGCAGCCGGATATCTCTTGTACCAGCCGCAAAAGTTTGATCCAATTCCTGAAAATCTTCAGCATCTTTAATGAATTGTGCTTTAACTTCAACATATTCTTTCCAGAGTTCATCCTCATCATCACCGGCATCGGGATTAAAATCGCGCGACAGTCCGCGGGTCTGTTGTTCAACCATTTCAAACATCGAATTCATCTCGCTTTCAAAAGCATCTTTTACAATTTCCTGCGAACCGGCAGGCAGATCGCGGTCGGCCGACGCCGCAAAACAATAGGTGAGATCGAAGGTTAGGGGAGTGAGGATAAATTCGCCCTTGTATGTTTTATCCATTTCTTCGTAAATGGCGATGGAATTTTTCTGTGTAAAAACCTTAATCGCTTTCTTAAATATTTTTAATGAGGTAATTACATTCTTCAGTCCACGATCAGCTCCTCTGTCTAAATCGCGATCTTTTTGGAAATTCAGAAATTTTTTCAATTCCTTCATCATCCGGTAAAGCAGTTCTTTCCCCAAAAAGTGTTTGTTGAAAAGGTGGTTGTGTACATCGTAATACTTATTCATAATATGTAATTTTAAATGATTTGTAAATTTTAAATTGATTATTGTCAGTCTTTAATTCAATGGTTATGAGTAAATGTTTCAACAGGAATAATTCAAATCCCAATTCGTTTGTTGAGGTCATTTTTCAACTGTTCAAGTCTCGTTTTCAGTTCTTTGGTTTTTTTATTTTCTGTTATGGAAAGTGCATCAATAATAAACTCGAGATGTTCAATTTCAGCAAACCTTTTTCCTTTTGAACCTGCTGTTTTCCAGAGATCGCTAATTTCTTTCTGAATAATTTCAAACTCTTTTTTGTCACTTTTTTCAGAAAACTGTATGATATATTTGCAAAAACCGATGTTAATTCCGGCCAGCATATCCCAGTAACTCATTCGTTCACTGTTTTTACAGAGTGATGCCTGCGAAATATCAAGCAACCTGATTGCCTCATCGGGTGCAGGCAGTTCGTATTCCAATTCCGACTTGTTATTTAAAACATCCGAATCCCACTTATGCAGACCGGAGAGAACGAGTACGCTTTCGAGAGCCAGCCAGTTGGTAAGCGAATACCAGTTGCCTGAAAATGCATTTGCTTTTTGATATCTTGCGGCTGCAGAACAGTAATCATCCTGTTTGCTGGTTTCAGAAATAAAAGCGCGGCGTTTGTAAGTACTTCCTAAAATATTGAATCTTTCAGACGAAGGGATTAGTCTGACAAGGGCTTCCATATCTGCAATTACCTTGTCTATATTTTCCAGACTATGATTTCTTTCCTTATTAATGGCTAACAAGCATTCTTCTTTTTTCTTTTGCAGACCTAATAGTTCTTCGCTGTTTATTTCACTGACTGGCAAATCTTTAATTTTCAGTTCAATTTTTTTCAGTTCTTCATTTTTTGTTTCAATAGTTCCTTTGAAATCATATGCAATTTTCTTTGCCAATGCGTTGTAATATTTCTCTGCAACTGAAAATGAAAATGATGCCTCTTCATTATTGAGTAACGAACGCAATTTATCGCAGGTTTTATTGTAATCCCTTAATTCGAAATATATTAAAGCCTCCTTTTCCGTAATACTGTTAGTTCTGATTTTTGCCTGATCAACGGCCTTTGTAATATTATCCAGCATCGTCATGTATTCTTCTGTTGATTTTTTTCCAATCTGGAGCTCGTTAAACAGGTTTTCAAGATCAACTTCAGCTTCCTGCGTAATAAGGTATTCTGTTTTTTGCTTTTTATCTTCCCGATGCAGATGTTCGAACCTGAAGAATGGATCGCCATAACACTGGTAAGCTCCCCAGGTATTTGTATTACCATGTTTTTCAAGAACTAACCTGCGGGCTTCGCTTACGGAATCACCAAAGTTGTACCCTTCGAACATGCGATCGTAAAAAACAGCGGCAAATTCAAGCGCGGCATTATCGTCAACTGCCCAGCCCGCGGCAATTACGCATCTCACGCCGTTTTCAATCAGTTGTGTGCCAATATTGGCAGCAAGTTTATACCGTTGATGATATAATTCTTCGGCCATACCTTCTGTTTTTCCAATGTGGCAACAGTTAACAAACACCAGTTCAGGTACTGTGCTCATTTGTTTTATTTCGCGCGTCGATAAATACATGTCTTTACCAATTACCATTCCCGAGCCTTTTGTTTGATCCTGATTGAAAATTCCGTGGCCCGACAAATGAATAATCCGGTAATCGTTACAAAAAAGTTTTTCAATTATTTCGCTGCTGTTTCCTTTAAAACTTGTAGTTGTAATCATTCCCTGTGCTGCCAGTTTTTCCGACACCATTTGTCCTTCTTTTAATGCTCCCGGCAGTTGAGAAGCAAATCCTTTCAAATCGGGGTCAGCAATAACGAGAGCATTATTTTTAGGCGCCGGCTTAATCATTTGACGGTAATTTTTTGTGGATAATTGTCTGATCATCCCCGAGGCAACACACAGCGGTCGTGCATCAGCAATCTCATCCTGTAACAATTCCCATGGATATTCTGCCGTATATTCATCCAAAATCCAGTTGATGTTTCCATGTCTTTTAAGTTGTTCTTTAAAATCGTTTGGAATCAGCAACTCAAAAATTGCTTTGGCACTTTGAGGTGTCCACCGGTTACTTGTTGACATTTCCTTAATCGCTCCCTCCATCAGTGCAGGTGTCGAGAAAAGTTCGTTCTCCTTTTCGTGGGCACGGCTGGTTGATGCACTGAAAGAAAGGCATCTTACAGTTTTACCGATATCGTTATTTTCAATTTTCCTAACTGTAATCCGGTTCCACCAACCCGTGGAAATTTCATTCGGAATGCGCTTTTTTGACCCCAGCAGGGTGTGCAGTTTCTTCTCTTCCATAATAATTCTGAACGATCTTGTCTCCTGCTTTTCAATCCTGCTTAGTGAGTAAAGTGCGCTAACAGCATTGTCCTCAAACAACTCAATAAACTCAATGTGGCTTATAATCCTCGTGTTGTCGAGTTTCAGATTTCTGACTTTTACGTTTGCATTATGAACGCCCTGAATAATGGCTTTTACCGAATTTTCAATAGGTAAACCGCCATAACCGCTACCTATGATCAGCGATGAAATACCATCGAATTCATTATTATCATTTAATAATTTGAGTTGACTTGTATTATCATTCAGATATAAAAGATACTTTGAAACACCCTGTTCAACTGTTTTTGTAAGTTCCGGGCCACTCAAATTCTCTGGTTTGCCCAACCCGATAATAATTGCACCTCTAAAACCAGACTGGCTGGAGATAAACAAATCATTGGTTCCAATAGGGCCAGGATAAATTCCAAGACTGTGCCGGTGTCTGAGCGCATCTCCCAGATTTTTATTGATTTCCTTTTCAGCAAAAAGAATTCCGTCATCTTCGAAATGACCGGCCAGTAAAGGATATTTTGAGTAAAACAGGTCGCCGTGTTTTATTGACACACTGATTGGAGGTAGCTCCATTTGGGGCTCCGTTGCACCACCAACGCCAAGAACAGAAAAATCAATTCCGGCCTGAGAGAGATCGAAGTCTCTGAAATCAGGAGATTTGAACAGCATTTCCTCTCCGCGTACTGACGGCTTCTTACTACTGAAAAGATTGGTAGATCCGTTGACCAATATCTCTTTGATGCCCCTTAACATATCGGAATGACACGCAAGTTCGCCATGGGAAACATTTACGTAATACACGGCTTTTGCATCATTCATTAATTTTGGAATTCCGGTTTCCCAGGTAACGCTAGCATCACCTTCACCGGTACTCATAAACACAAGTTCTTTATCCGAACCCTTTTCTTCAATTACAAAATCACATGGGGTTGACCTGTCGCGGCCGGCTATGTAGACTGCATTTTTAATATCCTCTTTCGTAAACGTTTTCTTCATTTTATCCCTGTACTCCTTAAACCATTTCAGATCCTCCTCCAAAGGAATCGGCCAATTTTCATCATCGGTTCCAGTTCTCATTTTCTTCCAGGTTTCAAGTTTGGAGAAGTCATGGGCACCGTCGAACGGCAACAATCCCAAAAGCCCTCTGAATCCAAGGAAAATATGAATTAACTCTTCTTTAGAATGTACAAGATCGATCATACTTAGTTTTTGGATGAGTCGGTCAGCGCCAAATAAGACAGCAGGAATACGGAAGGAACCGCCCAGTGGAGCTCCCAGGAATATCAACCTGAATCCGTCCGAATTATTCAGCTTTTTCCACGTCTCTTTGTGCAACATCATAAAATCCCTGATAAGAACACCTCCCATAGAATGGCCAATCATTTTTATGGGTTGTTCGTGTTTCATCAGTTCAATTATTTTATCATTCAGATCGGCAGCAGATTCTTCCAGCGACATTCGCCAGTCGAAAGGAAAAGTAACGACATCGTAGGAATCTTCCAGTGCTTCAACCAACTTTTTGTAAGAGGTTGATACCAATGAAGCTGCTTTTGCATCGTTGCCCGATTTTAAATCAGACAAACCACCTGAAATTATTTTTACATAGTTAATCCACAACAAGCTATCATCGTGTTTAAGATTTGAACCCATTATTCCCGGTAACAACAAAACAATTGGTTTATTGCCTGTTACCGAATCCCTGGAAATTTCTCCGCCATCAGGCTTTAGATTAATATTTCTATCGGCAGCAACCGATATTGAGAGTGGTTCTTCCGAAAAGCCTGGTAATTTCTCTCCCCAATCCGATTTCAATGCAAGCAATAAAGCCTGGTTGGTTGCCTTGTTTTCAAAATATTTGAAGTGATTGATTTGTGCATCCTCGTAAAAAAACCGAAGAACTTTCCCTGCCCTTCTGGTACCCATTGCCATTGTGTCGGTATCAACAATAAGATCATTTTTGCGAAGGAAAAAGAGTTTACTTGCTATAATCCACAACGCGCTTAACTTGAGCGCTGGTTTTGAATTGCCCGCAATAACTACAAGTGAATTACTGATAACTATTCTGCCGTCAGGATTGTCTAAATCAATCGGGCAATTGATGGCTTTTATAAATGGTGACCCCGGACTCTGAACTTCAAGTCCCGGAAGTACTTCGGGCTTATTTTTGCTTTCGATTAATGCTGCAGTCAGGTTTCTGAAAGCCAGGTAGAGTGGATTGGCAGCTATTCCGGTGCCGAGTCCAACCAGGTTTAAAGTAATATTCAGAAAATAATCCAACCGTTTTGAAGCTAGCGTTGTTCCACCTGCAGGACATGCAATCCTAATGAACTTTTCAATAACAATTTTTTTGTTGGAAAGAATCCCGATGATATCTTTTATTAATTTCTCTATCTCCTTAAAATATTCACCTGAGTAACCTTTTTTTAGAATGGCCAGTTCTGTAGAATTAAATCCACCTGTTGCGCCCTGACTGTTACAAAACCGTGATAAAACTTCTCCAACCAAACCGCCTCGTGACGAGGTTATCAGGTGTAAAACGCAATTTCCGGGTAGAGCACTCAATAGATCCTTTACGTTTTGCAAAGGATTTTCGGTAAGTGTTCGGTGCTGAAAAGCAATTATCCGGCCATCGTAATTATCTCGGATGAAATTCATAAAATCAGTTCCTTTGGCTTCTCCAAACGATCCTTCTACTGACGAGGCAGTTCCATGTATCAGTAAAAGGTATGGTTTTGTACTGTTATTGGGAACAAAATTGGTTAGCTGAAAATCAGAATTAAGTCCGTATAAACCAATTTTACCATCCAACTGCTTATCTTCCAGGTTCTGAGCCAGCTTTCTAATTCCGATATTTACAGCCTTTTTCGAAAAAACCTTAATCACTTTCAGTGCAACTTTCCCAACCAGCGACCTGTCGGTACTGCCCGAACTGATTTCAACCGGCAGTTCAAAAGCGCCGTCAGCCGAGCGTTTTACGGTAGTTATCAACTCAGGAAAGATATCATCCATTGTATCAGGACTGGAAATCCAGTTGGTTCCGTCTTCAAATTCAAATTCTATAATTTTAATTTGCTCTTTTTCCAAATCAATTGTCCTGAGATTATCTTCACCTCTTGAAGTTTGTTGTATCTGAAAGGAGTGTATCAGTTCAAGATTTTCATCAGAATACTGACTTTTATCCAAATCGGTTCTTTCATTTCCGTTAAAAGCTATTGAATTTATTTTCATGTGATTTGAAATTTTAATGTCATACAATTTATGAAAATCAAAAATGAAAAACAATAGGGAGTTTTTAGTCTGAAATTATGATTAATTGTATCAAACAGGAAAAACCAAAACGCGCAACTTCGGGTTCTTCAAAATCATCAACTTGACTCAGGTACGATTATTTCATATATTTCAAAAATGAAAAAACCATAAGATTATGAAACTACTTTCTCAAATTATCGTGCACCGGCAACAAACCGATGCAAAAATTCAGTTGTTGCACGGTGATCTGACGGCCATTTCGCCGGAAAATGCCACTGATATTCTGGTTGTTTCGGCTTTTCCGGGCAGTTACGTACCATCTGATAAAACCCTGATGGCCGCACTTTATCACAAAGGAGTTTTGGTTGGTGAAATGGCGAAAGATAAAGAGATTGACCTGCGAAGCCAGTTGGGTTGCTGGCTCTCGAAACCGCTAAGCGAAGAACAGCAAAAGCAATTTCATTTTAAACAAATACTTTGTTTCGAACCTGGTAATGAAGTGCATGAAGATAAAACTGTTGTGGGAAATATTTTCAGGTGCATTAATGCATTTGCTTTCGAAAAGCAGAATAACATTATTGCCATGCCGGTAGTTGCAAGTGGTAACCAAAAAGTATCGTTCGACAAAATGCTGCCGGCTATTGTAGAAGCTGCCATTTTTTGGCTGGAGAATGGATTGCCGCTTCAATCGTTAAAACTTGTTCTTTATTCTGATGAACAGGTTGCTGAAGGATTTGCCCTATTCGAAAAAATTAAGCAGGATTATGAATTTTCTGTTCGGGTTAAAGAAAAGCCGGATGATTATTCAACTTTCACAAAGAATTTAGTTCAAAAATCATTTAGGGAAATAAGTAAAATACAAGAAAATGAATTATTTATTGAAGGAATTGATGGTGACGTGTCTGGTGGAATTGATTATCCTATAGCTGAAAAGTCGGATGATTCCAGCACAAAAAAAGAGGACAGTTATGATTTATTTATCAGCTATGCTCACACCCATTCCGACCTGATAAATTCATTTGTAGAGCATTTGAAACAAAAAAACAATCGGCTAAAAATATTTTACGACAAAGATTCGATACCACCCGGAGGTTTATGGATAAAACAAATTTCTGATACCATTCAGAAATCAAAAAAAGTATTGGTTTTTCTTTCTCCCGATTATGACAAATCTCCTGTTTGCTGGGATGAGTTTCAATGTGCCAAATTGCTGGAATACAACCGTAAAAAGTCGGTAATCCAAACCATTTATCTGTATAAATATGAAGATGAAATGCCGCTGATAATGGGCATTTATAGTTACCTCGATTGCAGGGAAGGAGATATTGAAAAATTGAAGGCAGCGATTCCAAAACTTGTTGGATGATTGAAACCGATGAAGTTGTACTCAAATTTTTGTTATATGCCCATCAAAAAAATAGCCGGTTGTTTATGTAAATCAGGCACTTTGTTTTTCCACTGCTGAATGGTTTTTGTGGCAATAAATTCGTTTTCGCCGGTAAGGTTGGCAGCGATACAAAGTAGGGTAGTGGGATAGCATGTTTTTAGCAAATCGCTGATTAAATGATTATTGCGATATGGAGTTTCGATAAATATTTGTGTTTGCCGCTGGTTGATTACTCTTTTCTCGAGTATCTCGATTTCTTTTACCCGTTCGGTTGGTTTTACGGGCAGATATCCTTTAAAAGCAAAGTTTTGTCCGTTCATTCCCGAAGCCATCAAAGCAAGTAATATTGACGACGGGCCAACCAATGGCACTACTTTATATTCTTTCTGATGAGCAATTTTTACAACATCGGCGCCCGGGTCGGCAACACCGGGACATCCGGCTTCTGAAATCACTGCCACATCAAATCCCTGTTCAATTGGCTTTAAAAAAGCGGGAATATCGGAGTTGGCAGTTCGTTTGTTCAACTCGTAAAATGTGCATTCATCGATATTTATTTCCCGGTTCACCTGTTTTAAAAAACGGCGGGCTGTTCTTACATCCTCAACAATAAAATGCCGGGCGTTGGTAAGAATTGGAAACAGTTGTGCCGGCAGTACATTTTGCCATTCGCCTTCGCTTAAAAGATTGGGAACAAGGTAAAGCTTTGCCATTCTTAATTTTTCTGTAAAAATAAGGATATTCACGATTAAAGCGTTGTATTTGTTAAATTTGCACCATGCATTCTGATGGAAAGATAAATATTGAAGCTATATTTCTGGGTACAGGTACATCGCAGGGAGTACCGGTTATTGCATGTGATTGTGAAGTCTGCAGTTCAACCGATGAAAAGGATAAACGTTTACGTTCGTCGTTATTGTTAAAAATTAACGGATACAACTTTGTAATTGATGCCGGACCCGATTTCAGAGCTCAAATGTTGCGGGAACAGGTAAATTCACTGCGGGCCATATTATTGACACACGAACATGTGGATCATATTTTTGGGCTTGACGACATTCGCGCATATAACTGGACACAAAAACATCCGACCGATATTTATGCCGAAGAGCGTGTACAGGAAGCGATAAAAACGATTTTTCATTACGTTTTTGCAGATTTCAAATACCCCGGAATTCCGAAAATGAAATTACACATCATCGAAAACAGTTCGTTTCAAATTGATGGAATTAAGTTTATTCCTATCCGCTGTTATCACCATAAACTTCCGGTTTACGGTTTCAGGGTAGGGGATTTGACCTATATTACCGACACAAATTTTATTCCCGATGAAGAACTGGAAAAGATAATAGGTACAAAGATTCTGATTATAAATGCACTTCGGAAAGAGAAACATATTTCGCATTTTAACCTTGAGGAAGCGCTGGAAGTGATTCAGAAAATT
>DATITY010000452.1:0-14252 GCA_035467235.1 Draconibacterium sp.
TAATGCACTATTCACCTGCCATAAAACGAAACGTGGATACCAACATCAATTTAATGCTCACCATGCTTTTGGGTGGATTGTGGCACGGCGCTTCGCTCAATTTTATTATTTGGGGCGGATTGAACGGAATTGGTTTAATGGTTTACAAATTCTGGCGGAAAATCAGTCCGTGGGAAGCGCACAACAATTGGGCGGCCACCATTTGGAAAATAGCAATCACTTTTACTTTTATCACTTTTACCCGGGTATTTTTCAGGGGCGAATCGATAGAAATCGTAAAAGCGATGCTGAATCAAATAAGCTTTGCATTCACATTTTCAGTAATTCCAGATGTTTTGTTGGCATACAAATGGGTTTTCGCGGTAATGTTGTTTGGTTTTGTTATTCACTGGCTCAGCGAAAACCTGAAAGAAAAAATAGCCAACTGGTTTATTGGTACACCAATCTGGGCAAAAGTTGTAATCGCTGCAATTACGGTAATTATTGTATATCAGTCAATATCGTCAGAAATGCAGGCGTTTATTTATTTTCAGTTTTAATGCCTCCCCCTAATCCCCTCAGAGAGAGGGGGAACAAGAAAAGCTTGCTAATTAGTTATCTCATATTCAACATTTAACATTTTGTAATCCTCATTTTCATATAGATGGTAAACTGTGGTCTTTAAATACCGGATAAATTCTCACATAAAAATTTTATCTTTGAAAAGGTATTTGTGAAATGAAAGAGGAAAAAGTAAATATTGAAGTTGACAAAATCGTTAACCATTGGATTGAAACGTCAGAAGATGACTTTCAAACAATGTTAAGTTTATTTGATTCAAAATCATACAGTTGGTCATTGTTTTTAGGGCACATCTCGGTTGAAAAACTTCTTAAAGCAGTTTATGTAAGCAAACATAAAAAACATGCTCCTTTTCTTCATAATTTGTTCAGACTGGCCGAATTAAGCAATATCAGTCTGACAGAGGAGCAATCGGATTGGCTGGATAAAATAACTTCGTTTAACTTAAATGCCCGTTATGACGATTACAAAAGGGAGTTTCAGATGTTATGCACGGTAGATTTTGCCAAAGAATGGATTGAAAAAATTAAAATTATTCGCTCATGGATAAAACAGATGCTGTAAGTATTGCACAAATATATGCTGGTGCAGTAAAATCAAAATATGATTTTATCAAAGTATTTCTTTTTGGATCGTATGCAAAAGGAAATTTTCACGACGATAGTGATATTGATATTGCCGTTATTTTCAAAGATTACAACAATCTGATCGACATGCAGTTGGAGTTAATGAGGCTGAGAAGAAAAATAGATAGCCGAATAGAACCACATCCTTTCAGAGAAAAGGATTTTGATATTTCTAATCCATTGGTTCATGAGATTTTAAAATATGGTCAGGAAATTGAAATCAAAAAAATTTTAAAAGTAAAACTTTAATCGTTTAATTCGTTGAAAAAGAAAAACTTGAAATCTTTATTCTCAATCACAATTAATCTCTATCAATCTCAATTCCCAAATCGTTAATCATCATTCGTTAATCGCTAATCTTAATTCCTCAGCTCTTCCTTCACCACTTCCTTCACCATTAAAAAGTTCTCCTCCATTTGCAGCATGTTTTTAATGAAGAAATCATAGATAACAGGCCACTCATTCTGACGATGCCAGTCCACATTATCTAGCTGGGTGTAAATTCGGCAAACTTCCTGTCCGTTATCTTCGCGCTGGTGATAAAACTCCCAAATCAAACCGTTTTCAAAACCTTCTTCCAGAACAACTTTATATCGTTCGAGAATTTCGAATATCTGCAGCCGGCGGTCTTCATGCTTGTTTTGCAATTCCATTATTACTTTGGCGTCATTGCGTTCAAGTTCAAACCGAAGTGCAATTCCCCGAATCTGGGTTTCGTTCAGTATCCACCTTTTCTTTTGATAATTCAAAGCAGGATGAGTTTCGCAGTATCGCTTAAAATCTTGCCAGAATTTTAAATGCAGCTCTTTTATTTCGTCTTTCGAATACATGTTTTAAGATTTAACTAAAATCGGGCAACAAGAAAATCAAATTTATTTACTTTTGAGCAGATTCAATTGAATCAATTTTTTCTGTTCATGACAATAAATTTACTGATGCGCAGAATTTTTGCATTTCTGATTTTGGTTTTTTCTTTTCTGATTAATAAAGCTCAGTTGGTTGAGGTTCAATACAATTACAACAATGTGGGCGACTGTATTTTTGGAGCAAACAACAATTCAAAAACACCGCTTTTTCTGAATCTCATTTTCACCAATATCGAATACACGTCATTTAGAGAACCGATGCCGTTTATTAAAAAACTTGATCCGGGATTTACCGGCCTTTTCACGTTGCTCCGGGAAGAAGATAATGCGCCCCAGTTTATTTTCGAAATAAAAACCTACAGGTCAAATCCGGTTGCCAAGGTAAACCTTGATTTTCCGTACCTTGTTCCATTTGCTCCGGGATCAATTGTAAAACCTGTTGATATTAAAAATATAGACGGATTTTGGGGTGATGAAGTTCCAAAATCGTGGAAAGCCACTGGTTTTGTTGCCAAGCCAGGTGAACCGGTTTATGCAGCACGACAGGGACAAATTGTTGAAATTGCAGGCTCAACCCGGGGAGGTGATCCTAAATCGTGGTATCATACCTGGACAAATTCAATAACTTTATTACAATCTGACGGTACTTTGATTACCTATAAAAACGTGATTGATAATGAAAAAAGACTCGAACTCAATCAGAAAATACAGGCTGGAGAAATTCTGGGAGAGGTTGCATCAAGTTCATCGGAAATTGTGTTAATGATTTATCATAACACACTGAATTCATCCGATTTACAGTTTGTTATCCCACTTTTTGTTACGTCGCCCGGTAAAACTGAAATAGTGAATTCAGTCCAAAATATTGAGGTTGTCCATCCTATTGAGATTGTTGGACTTGAAATGACAAAGAAGGAACAAAAGAATTTACTTAAGAAAAAACAGAACTAATTCTTTTAATTATTTGCCAGGTTTTTCGGGCAGTTTAAAATCCTGAAAAGAAAAAGCCATCAAAAAATCTCTGATGGCTTTTTTATTCCTCCCCTTCGGGGAGATTAGGTGGGGCTTTCTTCTTTTTACCAAACTTCTTCGCCAAAACTCCAACCTTCGCGAACGGGTTCTTTTATGTATTTTTCCATTCCTTCGTGGTTGGTAACTTTCATGTTTTCAGCATCGAATTCAATACGGGTGTTAAAGCGCTGGGCAAGTACTCCAACAGCGGCCATTTCAGTTAACCGGGCTGAATAATCGAAATTGGAGCCGGGTGCAGGTCCTCCTTTTATTGCATCGAGAAATTCCTTTTGGGGTCCACCGTCAATTCTTGGAATTGTTGCCTCCGGCATTTCTTTGGTTTTCCAGTTTTCCCATTCTTCTGCCGACATCATTAACTGCGCGTTGTTTGGTCGTCCTCCTGTAATAATATTGTGTTTTTCGCCAATCATTATCATTCCCGAATCAGGCAAAACATCTAATTTCCATTCCGGGCGTTTTTCCGGTTTTATTCCGCCCTCAAACCACTGTAATGTAACGGGGGGTTTATTTCCCCTTGCAGGAAACTCGAATTGGATAATCGACTTGTCAGGAAGAAAACCTTCCGGAGCGCCAGAGTTAAAAACTGCTTCTGTTGCTGCAGGCGATCCCAAATCAAGCGACCAAAAAGGTGCATCCAGCGTGTGACAGGCCCAATCACCCAATTCGGCATTGCCAAAATCGTAAAAACCGCGCCATTGTTTTGGTACATAAACATGGTTGTACGGACGGGCAGCGGCCGGTCCAAGCCACAAATCCCAGTCCAGTCCGTCAGGAATCTTTTCTTCCGCAGGTGGAAACTGGTCGGGTTTGTTGAAATATTTATCGGGACCAAATTCAGGTCCGTTAAACCACGCAATTACTTCCTTGACATCACCTAAAATTCCGGCATCAACCCAAACTTTTACACGTCTGATTCCGTCTGTAGCATGTCCCTGGTTTCCCATTTGAGTGATTACTTTGTAGTGATGGGCGGCTTTTTGTAAGGTACGTAATTGCCAGATATTGTGTGCCAGCGGTTTTTCAACGTAAACATGTTTTCCCAGCTGCATTGCTGCCATTGTTGCTGCAAAATGTGTGTGGTCGGGTGTCGAAATCAGCACAGCATCGATTTCAGAGGCCATTTCATCAAACATCTTCCTGAAATCCCTGTACCGCTTTGCTTTTGGAAATGTCTGGAATCCATCAGCCGCGCGGTTATCATCAACATCGCACAATGCAACAATATTTTCACCCGAACACTCGGTCCAGTTTTCCTGGCCGCGCCCACCTACACCAATAACTGCAATGTTAATTTTTTTAGAAGGTGAACAACTAAACAAATTTGGAATAAATACTGTTCCGGCGGTTATTGCCGAAGCGGTATGCAAAAAATTTCTTCTTGAAATTGATTTCATTATAAAAAGGTTATATGGTTTAAATTCAGGCGCTAATATAATCTGATTTTAAAATCCACTCAACGTACTTTCTATTGTTGAATACGAAATTTAATATTCCCTTATCAGCAGAAATCCTCTAAACTGTCCGGATTAAAAATGCTGTGTTAAAGCCGACCTCCACCAGGTATAATACTTTCCTTCCATTTCGTTAATTGATGGGAAAGGATAAAACAGAAAGCGATCCTGTTCACCAATAAAAAAACCGGTTTTTATGGTTCGGTATTTCAAATCGCCCTGCATATAACGTAAAACGGTTTTGGTTCTTTTTTCCTTCATTTCATTCAGTTTTATCAGGCATTCGCGCAAATGATCAGGGTTTTGATATGGAAGATTGTGTAATGGTGCATTTGGATCAGTTGCCAGTTCATTGAGCAGCAATTCAACGAATAAAACTTTTGGTGCCGAAACCGGTTTTTTTGGATCGGTTAGAAATTTGATAAACTTGTCAGGACTGAGTTTACTTGCGACCCGCGTAGTTATTGGATTAAACTGCTGGTACAAATGGGTATCATCAGATTCTGTTTCTTCATATCTAGACGACACCAGTTCCAGCACTTTTCCGTCGTCGGTTGAAAGATACAGATTCTTTAACGCTGCCAGCGGAGTTTTTTCCAGACAGCGGTAAATACTAAAGAAAACCGAACGTTTAGGTTCTCCATTAGGGTAGGGCACCAACTCCTTTTCGATGTGTTTTTCAGGAATGTCCTTTAACTTTTCCGGATCGAGTTCGAAGTAAATATTTTGCCCGTGGATCTGTTTTCTTGTTCCAACCGACAAATAATTTCCAAAATCGAAAGGAGCTAAGTGAGAAGCGATTAATGACTCGGGGGTAATTACCAGGTAATAGTACTTTTTCATGGTAGTTGAATTTTTACTAAAGTTACAGATAATTGAGTAGTTAGTCAATAGGGAAATGCTTTCAAAATTTAATTAATCATTCATTTTATTAACTTCGGCATCATTAAAAATCAACTTATGCGAAAAGGGAACAGGGTATTATCAATCGACATCATGCGTGGGCTAACACTTTTTTTAATGTTGTTTGTTAACGATTTGTATGTTCCCGGAGTGCCTGAGTGGATGGTACACACCAAAGCAGATTTCGATGGGATGGGGCTGGCCGACTGGGTTTTCCCCGGATTTTTGTTTATGGTCGGAATGGCTGTTCCCTTTGCAATACAGAGCCGCCTGAAAATGGGCGATACTTATCCCCGGGTTTTGGTCCACATTTTTGTCCGTACAATCAGTTTATTAATCATCGGTATTTTTATGATGAATAGTTCGCGACTTAATCCCGATTTATCAGGAATAAACAAAAATATATGGGCAATTCTGATGTATATTTCTGTTTTTCTCATCTGGAATCAATACAGGAATTTGAGCGGTAGTGTTTTACTTTTATTGAAAGGAGCCGGATTTTTGGGATTAATTATTCTTGCCGCCCTTTTCAAAAGCGGAACTCCCGAAAATGTGGAGTGGATGCAAACTGGCTGGTGGGGAATTCTGGGACTGATTGGCTGGGGTTATCTGGTGGCCGCGCTTGTTTACCTGCTTTGCACCGACAGTTTGCTGAAAACAGGTGTTTTTTGGTTGCTTTTTGTTGCAATGAATATTTTATCCCAATTGGGAATGTTGGATTTTTTAAATTCAATAAAACCGGTTTTTGGTGTGATTTTAGATGGAAATGTTCCTTCGATAGTACTGACAGGATTATTTTTTAGTCTGATACTTCGTAATCTTGAGAAACAAGACATCAGAAAGTTTATCGTAGCCGGATTTGTGATTGGCGTTATCGTTTTGATTTCTGGTTTTGTTCTTCGCAACTGGTTTATTATTTCAAAAATACAGGGAACACCAAGCTGGGCAATGATTTGTAATGGAATCAGTATATTGGTTTTTATGTTACTGTATTTTGTAATCGATGTTTTGGGTATGAATAAATGGGCTTCAGTTTTTAAACCCGCCGGCCAAAATTCATTGACTACCTATCTCGCTCCCGATATTTTGTACCACCTGATTTGGATGACAAGTATTCCGATCTTATTTTATAAACAATCTGAATTACAGTGGGTAGTTGTTTCGGGTTCGGTTGTTTGGGCTTTCGCAATGATTGGTTTTGCTGCACTTTTATCAAAAATCGGAATCCGGTTAAAACTGTAAAATTGTTTTGTACTTTTATAAGCTAAACCTTTAAAATTGAACAATATGAAACATATTCACTTCTTTTTTGGAATTATTCTGCTTGGATTAATTTCGTCGTGCAAAAATGATAAAGTTACAATCGAATCTTTATTAACCGAAATGACCGACCGCACAGCAGTGACATATTTCCCCGAGAACAGCTACAAGTTAAAACAGTTCAGCAGCTACGACCGGAAAACGGTTTCGCCGGATAACAACGACTGGTGGGCAAATGCCGATTATACACAGTTTATTCGGGAAGAAAACAATGCCGGACATCGTGAATTTGTGCTTTTCGATGCTGCCGGTCCGGGTGCGGTTGTGCGTTGGTGGATGACTTTTGCAGGACAGGGTGCTTCTGCAGGAACGGTGCGTATTTATATCGACAATTCAGAAACTCCGTTGGTTGAAGGAAATATTCTGGATATTTTGAGCGGGAGTTATTTGGCGCCCGAACCGCTGGCTTCTTCCGTTTCACCCGAAACCGATTACCAACAGCGCGGACATAACCTGTATCTTCCTATTCCATATTCGCAACATTGCAAAATTACCTATGAATGTGATGCTGTAAAATTTGAAAACAACAACTGGCGGCCAAGCATCTATTATAATATTGGCTACCGTACCTACGATCCAAAAGTTGAAGTTGAAAGTTTCACTATGGACGTTTTGAACAGGGCAAAATCATCAATTCAGGAAACAGCAAAAAAACTTCTAACTGCTGATGATTCTGTTGGAATTGAGATTAAAAAGTCGGAAACATTGGCTGAAAATGGAATTATATCTACTGAATTCAAAGAGAAAGGAAAAGCGGTTTCAAAAATTGCGGTAAAACTGGATGCTGAAAATATCAACCAGGCTTTGCGTTCAATGGTAATCTCAATCTCATTCGATGGGAAAGAAACGGTGTGGATTCCGGCCGGCGAATTTTTTGGAACAGGCTACCAGATTCATACTTCTCAAACCTGGAATTCTAAAGTGGATGAGAATGGATTACTGGAAGCATTCTGGTTAATGCCTTTTAAGGAATCTGCCAACATTAAGTTAATCAACTATGGAAATCAAACAGTTAATGCTGAATTGAGTGTTTCAACCAAAGCATACACCTGGAAAAATTCGAGCATGTATTTTGGCGCTTCCTGGCACGAATACAATCAGTTAAATACTGCAAAAACTGATTCACTTGAAAATCATGAATGGCATTTCGATGTAAATTATGTTGATATTACCGGACAGGGAATTTATGCCGGCGATGCTTTAACTGTTTTCAACACAGTGGATGCATGGTGGGGTGAGGGCGATGAAAAGATTTTTGTTGATGACGAGGAATTTCCGTCGTCAATTGGAACTGGTACCGAAGATTATTACGGTTATGCCTGGTGTCGTCCTGAAAAATTCACTCATCCGTTTATAGCGCAGCCAACCGGAGCAGGTAATTTTCATTCGGGAATGACTGTAAATATGCGTTATCGTTCGCTTGATGCCATTCCGTTTACCAAAAAGATCAGTTCGAATATTGAAATGTGGCACTGGGTAAAAACAAAAGTCAACTTTGCCATGTCGGCATTTTGGTATGCAAAACCCGGTTTTCAAATCAATATTAAACCTGATACTGAAAGTGTAAGAATTCCGGTTGCAATGAATCGCACAGATATTTACAAACCCATCGTGGATGAAAACGGAAAAATAGAAGGTGAATTTCTGGAAGTGGTTTCTTGTGGTTCGGGAACTGCAACAGCACAATCGGGAAATTTTGGCTGGAGCCGCGACGGTCAGCTTTGGTGGAGGAATGGCGAAACCGGCAGCGAACTGATTGCCAAATTTATTTTAAACAAAACGGGAAAGTTCAAAATCACAGCGCAACTGACCAAAGCAATGGATTATGGAATTATTCAATTATATATCAATGGGATTGCAATCGGACCAAAATTCGATGGCTACATTGAAAACGGGGTAAAACCTGTTCAGGTCAACCTGGGAACTCTGGTTTTAAGCGAAGGTGAAAATATTCTTTCATTAAAAATTTTGGGTGCCAACAAAAACGCAAAACTCGGAAATATGGCCGGAATCGACTGGTTGCAATTCACTCAGAAAAATTAATAAAAATAAAATACTATTTAGTATTGTATTATAAATAATTGTTGTAAATTGTTGATATTTAATAATTAAATATCAACATTATGAAAAAGAAGTACAACTATTTTGGAAAAACAGCGGCAGTAATGATTTTGCTTGCCTTCGTATTTGCGGTGATTCCGTTATTGACAAACGCCCAGCAAAACGATCCACCACTTTTTGCATTGGTCGAATGCATGAAAGTAAAACCTGAAAACGAAAGCAGGTATTTGGAGGTTGAAAAAAACATCTGGAAACCTTTACACATTGAAAGAGCCAAACAGGGAAATATTGTTGGTTGGTTTTTGTATAAGGTTAGGTTTACCGGTACAAATGATGCCTATAATTATGTTACGGTAACGTTGTTTAGTAATCCTGCTAATCTTGAAGATCCATGGAAAAACATTGATCCTGTCAAAGTATTACCTGGAAAAGATTTGGATGCTGTAATGAAAGAAACAGGTGAAAGCAGGGATCTTGTTTCCGCTTCAGTAATTAACAGGATGGCATCAGTTTATCGCGATGGTGGCCCCGGTGATTTTAAATATATTCAATTGGATTATATGAAAGTGGAACAAGGGAAAGATAACGAATATATTGATGTTGAAACGAATGTTTGGAAAGCTGTTCACCAGGAATTTATAAAAGCCGGATCACGGGTTGGATGGTCATTATGGGGCAGGGTTTTCCCATCTGGAGCAGGACTGGATTATCAGTATGCCACGGTAAATTATTTCTCCGATTTTTCTAAAATTGGAGTTGCAGATTATAATGATGCGTTCAGTAAAGCTCATGCAGGAAAAAACACCGATGATTTGTTTGCAAAAACAAATGCATCAAGAGTTCTGGTTAAATCGGAATTGTGGGAAGTGGTTGATAAAGCATTTGCCCAGTAATTCCATTTGAAGAATTCATGCTATCACTTAAAATGATGGTATGAATATGAAAATTGAATTAACTTTTAAACAGAAATAACATGATAAACAAATACGACTTTACGCTTTCAGCTCCCGATATTTTTAAAGTATTTTCGGCAAAAGACCTCATTTTTTTGTACTGGATTTGCCCACAGGTTGACAAACACCTGAAACTTTTCAATCATTACAACGAATTGGTTTTTACGCTTACCGGTAAAAAAACAATGCATCATAATGGGAAAGCTTATCCGGTTACAGATGAGCAGTCAGTATTTATTAAAAAAACTGCCTACACTACTGAAAAACATGAAATGGTTGGATGGGAAACGCTGGCATTTTTCTTTCAGGATGCTTTTTTGCGGCAAGTGTACAATGAATACAGGGAGTATTTACCATTAAAAAATCTTCCCGCCCCACCAAAAGAAATGTTTATTCCCATAAACGTGAACGAAACAATGAGGGCTTTCTGTTTTAGTATTGTGCCTTACTTCAAACAAAAAGTACCACCATCCGAAAGTTTGCTTGAACTTAAATTCAAGGAAATCATTTTTGTAATACTTTCCAATCCCGAAAATGCAGGATTGCTTTCATACGTTCACAGTATTGTCGATCAGCAGAAAACGCCGATTTGGGAGGTGATGGAGGCAAATTACATGTTCAATTTAACGATTGAAGAGTATGCTAGAATTGCCGGCAGGAGTGTTGCTTCGTTTAAAAGGGAGTTTAATGAGCATTATGGCACATCTCCCGGCAAATGGCTAACCCATAAAAGGCTCGAGCAAGCAAAACTGCATTTAGTAACAAGCAAAAAAACTATCGGCGAAATTATTTACGATACAGGTTTTGAAAACATTTCTCATTTCAGCCGGATTTTTAAGGAGAATTATGGTTTATCTCCTTTACAGTATCGGCAGAATAATCCTGTTATGTCAATGGCGCAGTAAAAACTGAATCAGAATCTTTAAATTTGATTAATTTCTTTCCCATTTCATCAGATTTTATCTGTTGAAATGGGATTTTTTATTTTTCAAATCTTTAATATCCAAAAGAATAGAATTTGTAATTTTTATTTGGATTCAATCTAAAAAACAAAAAAAATGAGCCAATAAGAAAAACTGCAACACACGGTTCCAACCTAATTTTGGAATGACATTATTAGTTATCAATTTAAAAAAGAAAAATTATGAAAAAGTTATTAATCACACTGTTTGTTGTTGTATTTGCATTAACAGGCAAAAGTCAAAGTCAGTCGGGTAATTCAGTAAAGGATGCTGCTCCGGTAATTCTTGAAAACGACAAAGTAAAAGTTACAGAATTTGTAAGTAATCCCGGTGCGGATGCCTGTGGTAAAGGGAAACACAGTCATAATGAGCGTTTGGTAATTGCCATTACCGATGCTTCAATAAAAATGACTACAGAAGATGGAAAAACCCAGAATCTTGATTTAAAAGCGGGAACAGCTTTCTGGGGCGGTACAGAAACTCATTCGGTAATCAACACAGGAAAGCAACCGGCAAAGTTTTATGCGGTTGAAGTAAAAGGGGCAAAATAGAAAATCAGATTTCGCCAAACACACAATTTTAAATAATGATTGAATTTTAGTAATTATCAACCTTATAAAACAAGAAGAAATGACAAACGGTAAGCGTAAAGAACAACTTAAAAAAGTTGCTGAAAATTATTTTGATTCATTTAAAACAAAATCTTTTGCAACAATTCCATACAGCGATGATGTTGTTTTAAGGGCTCCAATTGCACCAGGAGGTGTGCATTTTCCGATTAAAGGTAAACAGGAAGTATTTACACAATGGTGGAAACCTTTGGAACCTGCTCTTGAAGGGGTAAGTATTAAAATCATTGATCAGTTTTACAATGATTCGCTTACAGGAATAATTGCCAAAGCAGATTTTACTTTAGCTGGACCAGGTATTACACTAAGAGTTGCTGATTTGTTTTTTGTTAATGAAGAAGGCAAAATCACCGAACAGGAAAATCATTTTGATGCCAGTCCCTTAAGAGGGTAATGAAAATTAATTTTATGATGAAAACAACAGTATTTGTTTTACTGCTTGGATTAAGCGCCCTGGCTGGTTTTAGTAAAAATAACACAGCTTCCGGTTCATCTGGTTTTAATGAGGAAAAAGAGAAAAAAGCAATCCTCGAATCGTTGACTGCTGAAACTGAAAATTTTTATAAGCGTGATTATGAAGGTGTAATAAAGTATTATGTACACGCTGATTATGCCTATCATTCGTGGAATAATTCGGATGGCACATTTAGCGCAACGATTGGCTGGCCTGCAATCAATGAAAAGTTTAAGAATTACATAAAGGAAAATCCTGTGCCTGAAGGATCGACCAGCAATCCGAAAGTAGAAAGGCGAAATATGATTTTCAAATTCTTTAGCCCCAGTGTGGCATTTGTTACGTGGGATCAATACAATGGCGACACTGAATCGAAAACGTACCGCCTTAGCAGAGATTCGCGGATAATGGAAAAGCAGTATGGTTTGTGGAAAATTGCCAATATGACGTCATTTTGGGATTATAAAAACCTGGTTCCGGTTGAAAGCCTGAAATGATATATGGCTATAAATTGACTGATTATCAATTGTTTAAATATAAAAAATCATTATGAAAAATTACATTCACTACTACACAATCGCTGCATTAATAATAGTTTTTGCCGGTTGCAGCAAAAACAATGATTTTCAAACGGAAGATATTGGCGACGCTTCTTCAATATTAAAATCAGCAGCTACTACACAATTTACGATTAACAAGGCTTCAGGGGCATTGGAATTCAATTATGGTCCCGAAAATGTGTGTTATCCGTATTTTGCCCAAAATCGTAATTACGGGACAGGAACTGCTTCACATTTCGGTAAAATTACTCTTGAAAGTACCTATTGTGTCAATCAACAGGGCGGATTCGAATCTGTATGGACAGGTACAATAACCACTGCAAACGGTGATGTCATTTACTTTAAGAATGAGGATCCAGCAAGCACATGTACCCTTGATGAAAACTGGAATGCCCATGTGGAATACAATATTGTGGGTGGAACCGGCAGATATGCAGGTGCAACGGGCTTTTTTTACATGAATGGTGTAGTTAATATTCCGGAAAAATTCTGGAATGTAGAAGGAGCGGGGACAATAAATTACAAAAAATGAAATAAAGTCCCTTTTTACAAGATTAGTATATTTTGATAATACTGTTTTAAAATTGTATTCAGCAATAGAAAAATAAAAGCTTATTAAACTGTACTAATTTCAAATAATCACTCATTTCCATTTCTTTAGTGTTTTTCTGGAGAAATGGATTTTTTCTTTTTATAAACCTTTAATATCCAAAATAATAGTGTTTGTTATTTTTATTTAGATTTGTTCTAAAAAACAAAAAAGTTGAGCTTTTAAGAAAAACAGGTGGCCCCCGGTATGTCCTAATTTTGATACGACAAACAAATAACAAATTTAAAAGTCAGTATCATGAAAACAAATTTATTTTTCGCAGCCGGAATGTTGATAGCAGCTATCGCAACCGGACAAAACAAGGAGTTAACAGCAATTGAAGTTACTCCCCCTTCATTTAAAAGCGAAGTTCCAAAATCAATCAGCGATTTTCTACAAAAAAATGTGGAATATCCTCCTGAAGCTAGCGTCTGGAAACATCAGGGGACGGAAGTAGTTCAGTTTGTGATTACTCCTGAAGGAAAACTCACCGATTTTACTGTAATTAACAGTGTATCTCCCGATATCGACAAAGAGGTGATCCGTGTTTTGGAATTAACCTCCGGAAGCTGGATGCCAGGAACAATAAACGGCGAGCCGGCTTCTATGGAGACAGAGGTTTCGATGGTGTTTATGCTGAATCCGAAAGATGATTTCGTAGAAATCGCAAAGTGTAATATGAAAAAAGGAAATGAATTGCTCTTTGTGAAAGACAATCCCAAAAGAGCGTTAAAATATTTCGACTGGGCGATGAATTATCTGCCCCATAATGAAACGATTCATGCTATTCGTGGTTTATGTAAATACAGGTTGGGTGATGAAAATGGCGCTGAAAGCGACTGGCAAAGGGCTAATTTACTGGCAGAAAGAAATGGTAAAGACTTCGATTTTAAAAATCTGGCTGTAAATTCCAACAATTTAGAGGATTTTGAAAGAATGTTGAATTACGTTGAAAAGTAATGCATCACAATATTTTGGTCAGGTATAAAGATTTATACCTGACCAATACAATAAAAAAATACTAATTCACACAAAAATTTAAATTATGAAAAACAAAGCTTACAATTTTCGAAAATCATTGACCATTTCACTGATAGTAATCGCCTTGTTTGGTGCATATCCAAAACCAAGTAAATCCCAGGAACAGGCTCAAACTCTTTACGCATTGGTTGAATTTATGAAGGTAAAACCTGCTGATGTTGACAAGTATCTTGAACTTGAAAAAACTTTCTGGAAACCGATACATGAGGAAAGAGTGAAACAAAAGGAAATCGCCGGCTGGCGA
>DATITY010000453.1:0-1912 GCA_035467235.1 Draconibacterium sp.
GGCATCTAACCCGTAAATGAAGTTTCTTTTAACCTGCTTCTCCCTTGTTTTTTTGTAGATTATATAAACCAGCCCTACGTGGAATGTTCACCAGGTGGGGAGTGGATGAACCAGCCCTCGGCGGAATGTTCGGATTTTCCGAAAATAGCAATTAGGCCCCGGGCATCCGTTCTGGATTTCCGAAATGTTCACCGAGCCTTCGGGCATTCGTTCGGAATTTCCGAATAATCAACAATCCCCCGGGCATCCGTTCGGGATTTCCGAAAACTCCACCGAGGCCTCGGTTATAAATTCGGAAATTGAAGAAGATGCCGCCGAGGGCTGGAAATCAAAATCAACAGTTGATTAAATATATTTTATAATCCCAACCATTCTCCTACTTGTATGCATGCTGGGGAAGAAAGAATTATGCAGCAGAAAACTCTGCTAATTGAATTTATTCAGTAATTTTAGGGTGTTGTTCTACTACCAACAATACATTTGGCACTTTGTTATGAAAACCTTTGCTGAAATATTCCACATAGTACCTCCTGACATTATTAAGTTTCTGCTGGTTACTTTGTTTTCGTTGCTCATTGGGCTTGAACAAAGAAGGCACCACATCAACGATGAAACCGAGAGCCTTTTCGGTACTGACCGTACCTTTACACTGATTGGAATTTTCGGCTTCATTCTTTACGTTATCAATCCACAAACCTTAGTTCCTTTTCTGGGTGGAGGAATTGCCCTTATAGTTTTGCTTGCAATTTCATATTATCAAAAAACGCGGAGCTTCAATAAGTTTGGTATTACTTCGCTCATCACCGCTTTAATAACCTATTGCTTTGCCCCGCTGGTTTTTACGCAGCCCCACTGGCTCGTACTTTTGGTCGTGGTGTCCATTCTCATACTGACGGAGTTAAAAGGGACCTTGCGTGAATTTTCCATTAAAATAGACAACAACGAGTTCATCACGCTCGCCAAATTCCTGGTCATTGCAGGGGTTATCCTTCCTTTGCTGCCCGACACCCCTATTTCAGCCGAAATCAACATCTCGCCCTATAAATTCTGGATGGCAATAGTGGCCGTCTCAGGTATTTCGTATTTAAGTTACCTGCTGAAAAAGTTTGTTTTCCCCAATTCAGGCATAGTTCTTACCGGCATTTTGGGAGGCTTGTACAGCAGTACGGCTACTACCATCATTCTTGCCAAAAAAAGCAATGAACTGCAGGAAAGCAACAAGGTGTCGGCTGCCATCATCCTTGCTACCACAATGATGTTTTTGAGGATTTTTATCCTTGCCCTGATTTTCAACGATAAAATTGCGCTGTTGCTTGCCCCGTCTTTTGGGGTTTTTGTTGTTGTTTCAATATTAATTGCGGTTTATTTTTTAAAATTCCGCCACAAACATCCAACAGATGAAAAGGAAGCCCAAGCCATCGCAAGCCAAAATAACCCGCTGGAATTTAAAACTGCCTTAATCTTTGCAGCCCTGTTCATTTTCTTTGGTTTGCTAACCGGCTTTGTTAACAAACAGTTTGGCACATCGGGTTTAAATGTGTTGTCATTTGTGGTTGGCGTTACCGACATCGACCCCTTTATATTAAACCTTTTTCAAAGCAAGTGGGACATTGCAGATTCTGCGCTGGTGATGGCAGTATTGAATGCAATAAGCAGCAATAATTTATTAAAAATGATTTACGGGCTTTCGTTCGGAAACAAATCTATCCGCGCCCAACTAATAACTGGGTTCAGCATTTTGGTTGTTCTCGGGCTGTTATTTTCGTTCGTTATTCATTTATAAAAAACTAAATCATGAAAAAACTGAACGCACTTGGCATAGGGCCAAAAATTGGAATGGTAGCAATTCCTTACTTTATAATAGCTTTACTGCTCAGCATTTATTTTCATTCTCTTTTTACTTTTAGTGAAG
>DATITY010000454.1:0-4147 GCA_035467235.1 Draconibacterium sp.
CTATTTTGCTTCACGATATCGGTCATGCCCCGTTCTCGCACGTTTTGGAAAACACTTTGGTTGAAATATCGCACGAAGAAATTTCGTTGTTGCTGATGAACCAGTTAAACAGACATTTTAACGGGAAACTGTATTTGGCAATTCAGATTTTTACCAACCGGTACAAAAAACATTTTTTACACCAACTGGTTTCAAGTCAGTTGGATATGGACAGGCTTGATTATTTGAACCGCGACAGTTTTTTTACAGGCGTGGTGGAAGGAACCATTGGAGT
Organism: Draconibacterium sp.; assembly: GCA_035467235.1. Lineage (GTDB taxonomy): Bacteria > Bacteroidota > Bacteroidia > Bacteroidales > Prolixibacteraceae > Draconibacterium. The sequence goes on from DATITY010000454.1 coordinate 275, forward strand.
TGAACGTATAATTAAAATGCTGAATGTTTGGCAGGATCAATTGGTGGTTGATGAAAAAGGGATATATTCCATCGAAAAATTTCTTATTTCGAGGCGGTTAATGTACTGGCAGGTTTATTTACACAAAACTGTGGTATCGGCTGAAAATCTTTTAATTAATGTTTTAAAAAGAGCTAAGGAACTTGTTATGGCAGGCGAAAAAGTTTATACAACGCCTGTATTGAAAGTATTTCTGGAAAATAATTTTACACCTTCCGATTTCAAAAACAATATTATAATCGATGGTAAAAGTATTTTAAACTGGTATTCGTTACTCGACGACAACGATATTTCGATTTCGCTGAAAGAGTGGCAGTCGCATCACGACCTTGTACTTTCGTTTCTGGCCAACAGTCTGAATAACCGGAAATTATTTAAAATTCAACTGCTTTCAAATCAGGTTACAAAAAGTGCCGAAGATAAAATTCTTAAAAAGATAACAAACGAAATAACAAATGACAGCCGGATTTCGGGATATTTTCTGATGTCGGGCGAAATAACAAATAACGCCTACGATAAACACAATGAGAAAATACTTGTTTTAGATAAAACCGGAAAAACAAAAGATATTCAGCAGGCATCAGACATAAATTTAACTGCTCTGACAAAAACGGTTCGCAAGTATTATTTGTGTTTTCCGAAAGAATTGGACATTAATTAGTTTAGCGTTATATTTGCACCGCCTAAATAACATATAATGAATTTTAAAGTTACTGACATTGCTAAATTTTTAAACGGCGAAATTGTTGGAAATGAAAATATTAGAGTGTCAAATGTTTCAAAAATAGAAGAAGGAAAGCCAGGTACTTTAGCGTTTCTGGCCAACTTAAAATACGAAAATTTTCTCTATACCACCAATGCTTCGGTAGTTTTAGTAAACAAAAGTTTCGTCCCAAAAGAAAAAATTACCGCTACCTTAATCAAAGTAGATGATGCATATCAGGCATTCGCTTCACTTTTGGAATTGTACATGCAGGCAAAAGCATCATTAAAAACAGGCATTGAACAACCAAGTTATATCGACCAAACCGCTTCGGTGGGAAAGGATATTTATCTAGGCGCTTTTGCTTATATCGGTAAAAACGCCAGGATTGGAAACAACTCAAAACTTTACCCTCAGGTATATATAGGCGATGATGTAACAATCGGTAACGATTGTATTATTTACTCAGGCGTAAAAATATACAGCGATTGTGTTATTGGTAATCGCTGTATTATACATTCGGGAGTTGTAATTGGATCCGATGGATTTGGATTTGCTCCTCTTGAAGATGGTACGTATAAAAAAATCGCTCAAATTGGAAATGCCGTTTTGGAAGACGATGTTGAAATTGGTGCAAATACTACTATCGACTGTGGAACAATGGGTTCAACCATTATTCGAAAAGGGGCAAAAATTGACAATCTTGTGCAGGTTGCCCACAATTGCGAGGTTGGTGAAAATACTGTAATTGCAGCCCAGTCGGGAATGGCAGGAACATCGAAAGTTGGTAAAAACTGCAAATTCGGAGGGCAGGTTGGTCTTGCCGGCCATCTTACAATTGGTGATAATGTATTTATAGGCGCACAATCAGGTGTTGCCAAATCAGTAAATAACAATCAAATAATATTAGGAAGCCCGGCAATCGATATTAAAGATGCGATCAGGGCAATAACCGTTTATAAAAATCTGCCCAAACTTCGCGACGAAGTAATTCAACTTCAAAAAGAAATAAGAATATTGAAAGAACAGAAAATTAATTCCGAAGAATAAGGTATGGCTGTAAAACAAAAAACGCTGGCAAATTCATTTACGATTGAAGGAAAAGGATTGCACACAGGAGTAAATGTAACAATGAATTTTTTGCCTGCACCAGTAAACCACGGGTTTAAGTTTAAGCGCATCGATCTTGAAAATCAACCAATTATTGAGGCAGATGTCGATTATGTAGTTGATACTTCAAGAGGTACATTACTCGAAAAAAACGGCGCCCGGATTGGAACCATTGAACACGCTCTGGCTGCCCTAATCGGAATGGATCTCGACAATGTTTTAATTGAAGTAAATAATGAAGAAGCCCCCATTATCGACGGAAGTTCTATTTATTTTGTGAATGCCATTCAAAAGGCCGGAATTGTGGAACAGGAGGCAGAACGCGATTATCTTGTTATTAAAGAAAAAATTGAAATTTATGACGAGAAATCGGGAGCTGAAATTTGTGCGCTTCCCGATGACGATTATCGTTTAAATATTACTATCTCTTTTAAATCAAAAGTGCTCAACAATCAGTTTGCAACACTGCAGACCATCCAAAATTTCAAAACTGAAATAGCTAATTGCCGTACATTTGTTTTTTTGCACGAATTGGAGTTCTTACTCAATCATAACCTCGTAAAAGGTGGCGACCTCGACAATGCCATTGTAATAATTGATAAAGATATCAGCCAGGTTGAACTTGACCGTTTAGCCGATTTATTTCACCACAAACATGTGGAGGTAAAACCTCAGGGAATACTTAATAACCTGGAATTACATTACGATAACGAATGTGCCCGGCATAAACTGCTTGATGTAATTGGAGATTTGGCTTTGTGCGGAAAACATATCAAAGGAAGGATTATCGCCTCGAAACCCGGGCACGGACCAAATACTTTATTTGCAAAAGAACTTAAAAAAAGAATAAAACTGGCAGAAGAAACTGTTCCGGAATACGATCCGAACAAAGCTCCGGTACTGGACATCAGTAAAATAAAGGAACTTTTGCCTCACAGATATCCTTTTTTGCTTGTCGATAAAATTATCTCAAAATCAGACATGCAAATTGTAGGTATCAAAAATGTATCGGTGAATGAACCATTTTTTCAGGGACATTTTCCTGATGAGCCTGTTATGCCGGGAGTTTTGCTGGTTGAAGCAATGGCTCAAACAGGTGGTTTATTGGTTTTAAGTCAGCTAACAGGTAAGTTTTCTACCTATTTTGTTCGTATTGATAATGTTAAATTCAGAAAAAAAGTTGTTCCCGGTGATACATTAATTTTCAAATTAAACTTAGTTTCGCCGATTCGAAGAGGAATTGCCAACATGAGAGGTGTAACTTATGTGGGTGATAAAATTGTTGCCGAAGGAGAATTTATGGCACAAGTTGTAAAACAAAACGAAAACATTAAAGATATTAATTAATGAAACAACCATTAGCATACGTACATCCGGATGCAAAAGTAGCCGATAACGTTGTAATAGAGCCTTTTGTAACTATCGACCAGGATGTCGTTATAGGTGAAGGCACAAGAATCGGGTCAGGAGTAACAATTTTGCCCGGCGTCAGAATCGGGAAAAATTGCAAAATTTTCCCGGGAGCAGTACTTGGCGCTATCCCACAGGATTTAAAATTCAGGGGCGAATACAGCACAGTCGAAATCGGAGATAACAATACCATTCGCGAGTTTGTAACCATTAACCGGGGAACTGCGGCAAAAGGAAAAACTATTGTTGGCAACAACAACCTGATTATGGCTTATGTGCACATTGCCCATGACTGTTTGGTCGGCAACAATTGTATTCTAGTAAACAATACCCAGCTTGCGGGTGAAGTAATTATTGACGACTTTGTAATTCTGGCAGGCATGGTTGCCGTTCATCAGTTTTGCCATGTTGGCTCGCATGTTATGATTGCCGGTGGTTCATTGGTGAGAAAAGATGTGCCACCATTCATCAAAGCTGCACGCGAACCACTTTCGTATGTTGGTATAAACTCTATCGGTCTTCGCCGCAGAAATTACTCCAACGAGAAAATTCGCGAAGTACAGGATATCTACAGGTATATTTACCAAAAAGGATTAAACACTTCGCAGGCG
>DATITY010000455.1:0-5703 GCA_035467235.1 Draconibacterium sp.
GCCTTCATGGTTTTGATGTCGAGCAGCATGGTTTCCTTATCCTGGTAGTGTCCGTTTTTTTCGTGGTGCTCGTGAATATTTGCTCCTTTCAGGTAAACATATTTTCCGTTAACCAGCAGGTTTCCGTTTTTAATTTCTGAAGTGCGGAAACCAACATCCTGACGGATTACTTCAACAATATTTTCACCGTTTTTAACAGTAATGATAAGTTCGTACAAATTCGGGATTTCGGCTGACCACTGTTTTACGTTTGGAATATTTGCTTCGAAAACCACATTTGTTTTTCCGGCCGTGAGCGGTTTTGAAAAAGTTTGAACAGTATTGCCGCCATCATTCAAAACTGCTTCAACTACTGTATTGGCAGCATTTTCGCCGAGGTTTAATACATCGATATTCAATGAAAAAACGCCGTTGGTATAAGTTGAATCAAGACCTGAAATCACTTTAAAATTCTGAACCTGTTGTTCTGCACGGGCCAGCAGGTAAATATCGCGGGTGATTCCGCTCATCCGCCAGAAATCCTGGTCTTCGAGGTACGAACCATCGCACCACCTGAAAATTTCGATTGCCAGCGAGTTTTCGCCTTTTTTAAGAAATTTGGTGATGTTGAATTCAGCGGGAGTTTTGCTGTCTTCGCTGTAACCCACAAATTGTTCGTTCACCCAAACATTAACCATCGAACTTGCAGCGCCGATGTGTAGTACGACATCTTTTCCATTCCAGTTTTCAGGAATGGTGAAAGTGCGTTTGTACGAACCCACCGGATTATAATGCGACTGAATAACCGGGGGAGTGCGGTCGTGCGGATATTTAACGTTTACATAAATCGGGTAGTCGTAACCTTCCATTTCCCAATTCGAAGGTACTTTTATTTCTTTCCAGCCACGGGTATCGAAATTGTCCATAAAAAACCAGTACGGTCTTTCTGCCGGTTTCTGTGAGAGGTTGAATTTCCACATTCCATTAAGCGACTGCAGCATGGGTGACTGCCATTTGTCTTCTGTACGCGCCTGTTCAACAGATGCGAACGGGATAAAATGGGCATGCGGTTCCATTTTGTTGACCTGGTTGATGGCCGGAGTTTCCCACGGCGCCGGACTTGGCTCTGTAAAAGCAACTTTTGAGTAGTCTTTGTATTTACACGAAACAAGTACAACAGAAAATAGCATTACTAAGGACAGGATTTGAAATTTTCGGTTCATAACTTAAAGATTTATTGTTTTGCAAAATTGATGTTTCTAATTTGACGATAAAATTACATTTTCTACCTATAAAACAGATTATAAATTGTTCAAAATTAGAGGCCTTTATAACTTAGTGAACTTTTTTAGCTAAAAAGTAAAGCAACTTTTTTTTGAATTTCTTCCATATCGGTATTAATATCAAAAACTATTTCAGGTTTAAGATAAAACAGCTTGTTTTGTGCCTTGAATTTTGCTTCTCCGCCACCGGTAATATTCAGCATAATTAAATCATCATTTTTGACGGATCCGTTTTTGGCAGCTTCAATTAAAGTTGCCGTTGCCACTGCCGACGCTGGGTGAATATCAATCCCCTCTGTTTTTTCAAATAAGGCTGCAGCTTGTGCCGACTGTTTGTTTGTAGCCAGCAATACGTCGCCCCCGGCATCCTTCATTGCATCGAAAAGTCCGCCGGGAACCGGGTATGGAGGTTTCCGGTTCGACAATACTTTTGCGTCAATTTCTTCCACCTGTCTGCGGGCCAGCTCATCATCAAGCGGAAGCATCGCACGTGAGTTTGCTTTCCATGCATTATGAATCGGAATAAATGGAGTGTTTTGCGAAACCATCAGTTTCATTTTTGTATTGCCAAACCGCCCGTCCTGAAGTAACCGCAAATTGGCTTCCCATGCGGCAATGGCGCCTGTACCGCTCCCAATGGCCTGAAAATAATAATCCGGAATTTGTCCGATGGTAGTTGTTGCCGAAAGCATTGTAGTTCCCATTCCATCGCGGCGGGCAACGTTTTTGGCGCCTCCCTCGGCAATAAAACCTTCCATTCCGGCTACAATATTCGAAAGGTGAATGGCATCGAAATAGTCGCTGCCGGCTTTGCTGCAAATCAGTTTTACGCAATCATTGAGCGGTGCATCAAACCACAGGGCATTAAGATTATCTTCGGGTACACTCAGTAAAAGTGGGATTTTGTTGTCGGAACAGACCTTTGCAAATGCCCGCGCAGTATTCCCTGCAGATGCCACCACCAGAATTTTATTCATTTCGGGTACCATCCTTCCGCAAACCGAGTAAGCCTCTGTTTCCTTAAATGAACAGGTTGGCATTTTTGCTCCCTTTTCGTGCCACCAGCCGCTGAAAGTAATCCAAAGGTTTTTCAGGCCAAGTTCTGCTGCCAGTCCTTCGCTTTTATAGGTAACCGGCGCCGATGAGCCTTTTAATATCCTGCAAACTGGCAGCCAGTCGGCAAAGCGGTACAAACCCCACGATTCGTCTTTTATCTCAATCTGTTTCTTTTCGTAAACGGCTCGTACCAGTGTAGGCTCTGTTTCACCTGGGGCATCGAGTGTCCAGCCGGCATCTTCAAATATTTTTCCGGTTTTTACCGATTGGAGTCTGTATTTGGTTTTTGTGAAAGTGCTGTTCATTCCTTTTATATTTATTCCTTTTGTTTTTTTGAAAATAGTTCAATTATTATAATAATCCTTGTTTCCAACCTGAAGGCGGAATTGATTGCCCATGTAAGTAAATCCCTTACCGATTTCGAGAATGAATTTCCTGAGATTTTGTGTTATAGCTTTTTCCAAATCTTTTTCAGAATGTGTTTCCGGCAAATCAAGGAATTCAAAAATATAGGGGTCTTTGAAAATGCCTGACGGAAATTGTGTCGACAGTGATGACACAATTTTGTTGGCCATTAAACTACGCTCAAAAACGGCTGAATTGATTTGTCTTCGTAATTCCAGTTTACTCAATCTTTCTTTAAATGAGAGCAGTAGATAAAATACATTTTGTTCCGGAGTTTTGCTCCCCGACAGAATCTCCAGGTGATTGGTCCAATTAATTTGTGTCAACAGTGTTGTCACAAATATATCATGCTTATTATCTGATACTTGTATTTGTGTCGCCGGTGGCGACACAATTTTAGAAGCTCCTTTATTTTCCTTGATTTCCAACCAAAGTTTATAGCAGTCAGAATTCACAGAATAAGTTTCGTAAAACTGTTTCGTTCGGTATAACCCGCGGCGGGTAAATCCGCTCAGGCCAGGAAACCGGTTCAGAATGTACGCCGAAAGCTCATCGACAGTTTTGTCTCCCCAAACTCCTTCCGAAACACGCACCGAAACAGTTTTCCCAACCGCAAAATACAACAAAACCAGCTCTTCATTCACCTTTTGAAAAGCCCTGTTTCTCGATTCCTCAATCAGGCGGACAATTTCAGTAAATTCATTCGTTGACTTCATTCCAAAACTATTTTTTGCTTTGCTATCCATTTTGCAATCGTTATAATCGAATTGAATGAAACTGGTAACTGGTTTTTGTGAATTCCATGAATTTCAATTTTGTGAACCGCAAAAATAGCAAAATGCCATTTCGATACTCATCTGTAAATTTTTAAAATTTCGATGTTTTGTTTTTGAGAACAAAATGATATATTTGTACCGTAAAACAAAATAAGATGAATATTGTATCGCATAGGAGCTTATTCGATTTTTACAAAAAGCACAATGATGCTGAAGTCCCTTTGGAACATTGGTACAAAACTGCCAGAAACGCCAAATGGAAAAACTACGCTGACATAAAAAAAGACTTTAAAAGTGTTGACAGCATTGGCAATCAAAGATACATATTCAACATAAAAGGAAACAATTACAGATTGGTAGTAGTTATACAATTCGTTCATGGATACATTTATATTCGGTTTGTGGGAATTCATGCCGAGTATGATAAAATAGACTGTAAAACAATTTAAAGAAACATCGAAAATGGAAACAAAAATTACTGAAGCTGTTTATAAAACCGCTATTGCAAGAATAGAAGAACTTTTACCACTGGTTACTGATGACACACCGACTGATGACCGCAGAGCAATAGAACTGAAAATAATGTCGGACATTGTGATTGAGTATGAAGAGCATCATTTCCCAATTGGTAATCCTTCTATTTCGGATGTTGTAAAAATGAGGCTGGAAGAAGAGGACATGTCGCAACGCATGTTTGCAAAAAAATTAGGTGTTTCCCCCTCGCGGGTAAGTGAGTATTTGTCAGGAAAAAGTGAACCAACATTAAAAATTGCAAGAAATATAAGTAAATTACTCAATATCGAACCCGCAATCATTCTGGGGGTTTAATCAGCATCATGTTGTTACCTGATTACTTTTCTTTCTTTTTCTGTCAGAAACCTCAATCCAAAGCATTAAAAGCAGCAGTAAGCCAACACAGATAATTGCCCTGACAGAATAGACTGTAGCAAGCATTCCTTTACTCGACAGCAACGACAAAACCGGGGCAATCAACATTCCAATCCATATTAAAAAGGGTTCAGTATTTTCGCGGGTTTCAAGCAACCTCTTCACCACCGGGAAATAGGCAATTACAAGTATGCACTGAACCAAAATATTGGTTACGATGTGATTTTTTGTAAATATCCAGAATATTACAATCATCATTACGACAAGCAAACACCCTTTGTCGAACCGCGTGATTTTTGAACTCTTTTCGCCAAAAATTGCAATGGCAACCGAAACTGTAATTACATAAACCAGGTCAACCGTGTTCAGAATATTATCCAGAAAGCCAAAATTACCTGCCGACAGATAAGTAATTAGGCTCATTCCAACAGCGGTGGAAAACATTATCCACATGGCAAGTGCAGGTTTTATCTGCTTTTTTACCAACTGCCTGATATAACTCACCGTTAAAAGAATCATAATCAGGGTAACCGAATATATTGAAAATGTGTTGACCAATTCTTATTCTTACAGAACTTTGATGATAAATCTCCGCCGGAAAGATAGCAATTTCAAATAAAACCAACGATTTACCTTAGTTCAAATACAGGGTTTTTCAACGAAATAACATCTGTAATTTGGGGGATAGTTATCAAATAATTGTCTGATTTAAAAATCTTAAATAGAAAAGCATGTTGCGGGTGTACCTTTTAAAAAATTAAATTTACGCTGATACTAAACCTGATAAAATTTTTAACCAATAATTCTGATGAAAACAAAATCACACAATTTGAAACGATTTCTTTTTTTCCTCTTCTTACTACCCATATTTTCTTTCGCCGTACAACCCGAAAACTGGACTGCCCAATGGATTATGCACCCCACCGTGCAGCCGCAGGCGCATGCGGTGGTTTTGTTTCGTAAAACTTTCGAACTGGCTGAAAAACCTGAAAGTTTTGTTGTTCACGTTTCGGCTGATAACCACTACCGGTTGTTTGTAAACGGTAAATACGTTTTGCGTGGCCCTGCCCGCGGCGACATTTCACATTGGTTTTATGAAACAGTTGATATAGCAGATTATCTTCAATCCGGAGAAAATGTGATTGCCGCAGAAGTGGTCAACTGGGGGCCAAAACGCTCATTCTCCTACTTTTCGCAAATGACTTCCTTTATTTTACAGTGCGACACCGAAGCTGAAAAAACGGTGAACACTTCAGGTGAAAGCTGGAAATGTTTTCACAATCAGGCTTTTAGTCCAAAAATTGTGGATTGGATGA
>DATITY010000456.1:0-3213 GCA_035467235.1 Draconibacterium sp.
GGGAGCGCCAGCCACGCGAAGACCGGCGACGGGTAAACTTCCTTATTTGCGCCCCGAAATTGGCTTCACTCCCAATTGGTATCATCAGTCGCTGGGGATTGATTTTGGCGAAAAGTGGCATACCAATCCTGCTTTCAGAAAACAATCGCTGGCTGAAATGCGCATCGAAATTGACTATCGTTTTCCCGGAAATCAAATCGGTAAACATGAAAACGAAACACCCGACCTGCTTACTGGTTTATTTGTTGCCTGCTCTATCGCAGCTATTTACAGCGTGCCAATCCGTTTTGAAACTGACCAGTGGCCGGTAAGTGAGCATGTTCATATTTCGGATGAAGAAATGGCAAACCTTCAGCCACCTGACCTTTCTGTCAATCCCTTTTTTCTGAAAATCATGGAACAGGTGGACTGGATTGCCCGGAACGAATGCAAAGTTTACGGTTTCATGAACTGGCAGGGCGTGCTTAACAATGCCCAACGCATTCGGGGTCAGGAGCTGTTTATGGATTTTTACATGAATCCCGGCGGGGTTAAAAACCTGCTCGATTGTGTTTGTAGCACCATGATTGAGGCGGCAAAAATCCTTCAGCAAAAACAGCGCAACAGCGGCATTGATTTCACTTTTTTTACGGTCAGCAATTGCCTGGTAAACATGCTTTCTCCTGAATTGTATGCCGAATTTATTCTGCCATTCGACCAGAAAATTGCTGAATCATTCAACACAATCGGCATTCACAATTGTGCCTGGAGCGCAACTCCTTACCTTGGTGATTATGCCAAAGTACCCAAATTAGGTTACATCGACATGGGAATGGAATCTGATTTGGAAACGGCAAAATTGCTCTTCCCCGAAACCCGTCGCGCCATTATGTACACGCCCATGGATGTGGTCAATAAAACACCAAAACAAATCAGAGACGATATGGAATTTATCGCCCAAAAATATAGTCCGTGCGATGTTGTTTTTGCCGACATTGAATTCGGTACACCCGACGAAAAAGTAACCGGGCTGATAAAAATTTGCAAGGAAATTTCTGAAAAACACAACTAATCAAAAACAATTAAGTTATGATTCAAAGATTACATATTATTCTTTTCTTGTTGATTGCAGGAGTGGTTTCGGTGCAATCGCAAGTTAAATCCGGTAGCTATTTACAGGATATCAAAACCGAAATTCATTTACCTGAAAATGCCGGAAAAAACGTCATCAAACTTTTTTCAACAAATCAAAGTGTGACTGCCGTAACATCGAATGGCGTTTTCTGTTACCGGAACAGCATCTGGAGCGGTCAACCCAGCGGTTCAAACTGGCAAACTGCAACAATGGACAAACAGGGAAAAGTCTGGCTGGCAACCACCAACTTTATTCAGCAGGAAAACTTAAAAGAAAAAATTACTTTGCCTGAACTTTCAAAAAGCGACACCATTTTATGTCTGTTTTGGGAAGACGAAAAAACGCTGCATGTGGGTACAACCGGCGGTTTGCTTACCTGGAACGGCAAATGGAATATTCTGTCCGAAATAAAAGCGAGGGTAAATTCGGTTACAATGGATGCCCAAAAACAACTCTGGGTAGCTACCACCGGCGGGCTTTGGCGGCGTTCAGCAAGCAAATGGGTTAATATGGATGAAACCATGATGGACCCTGGAAATGGACGTACTTATTTTGCACTTCAGCAACAAAAGGGAGGCGCTGAAATTTTGCTGAGCACGCCTTATTCCGTGGGTTGCATTTCTGAAACCGGCAACCACTGGGTGTTACGCGCTGCAGATGGTCTACCATATGGTCCTGTAAAAGTTATCGAACCAGCCGACGGTTGCCTGTGGTTTGGAACTGAGAAAGGTGCCATAAAAAAAGATTCGGGATGGCATTATTACAACGGAAAACGTTGGCTTCCTGATAACAAGGTAAATGATATTCTGCCTATCGATTCGCGCACAGTTTGGATTGCCACACCAAACGGAATCAGCCAGATTCAGCAGGTGGAAATGACGCTGGAACAAAAAGCCGATTCGATTGGCAAAATCGCGGAACTCCGGCACAACCGCCTCGGATTAATAAACCATTCAAAACTGAAGATTCCCGGTGATTTGAGCAGCAGCTACGTGGAAAATGAGGACAACGACGGACTCTGGACTGCTTGTTACCTGGCTGCCCAATGTTTCAGGTACGGAGCAACAAAAAGTGACGATGCACGGGAAATTGCCGTTCGCACTTTTGAAGCGCTGGAAAGGCTTGAAACAGTTACCGGAATTTCAGGTTATCCCGCACGTTCGTATGCCCTGGCAACCGACAGTGTGAAACAGTCGCGTTCGCCGCACCCGAAGCACTGGCATCCTTCGCCCGACGGAAGATGGCAGTGGATCGACGATACAAGTTCCGATGAAATTGCCGGGCATATCTTTTCCATTGCTCTTTTTTACGAACTCGTTGCTGATGAAAATCAAAAAGAAAAAGCAAAAAACCTGATTGAGCGAATTATGAATCACATTGTGGACAACAATTTCCGGATGATTGATTTCGACGGCTTACCAACGCGCTGGGGAATCTGGAATCCCGATTCGCTTAATCATTCCAAAAACTGGATGTTTGAACGGGGATTGAATTCGCTACAAATACTTTCGCACCTGAAAACCGCAACACAGATAACCGGAAATCCAAAGTTCGAAAAAGCTTACAATGAACTGGTTGAAAAACACGGTTACGCACAAAACGCGGTTCAGGCAAAAATTTACGGGCCTTTCGAAACCAGTCATTCCGACGATATTCTCAACTTTTTCCCTTATTACATTCTTATTCGCTATTCGGCTGATGACAAAAATTTGCCACTTTACATTCAAAGTCTGGAGCGAACCTGGAAAGCTGTTCGAACCGACAGGATGCCTGTGTGGAATGTGATGGCCAGCGCTTTGCTGAAAAAGGACCGTGATTTGCAGGTGGTACGGGCAGAATTGGAACAGTACCCGCTCGATTTAATCAACTGGACCATGGAAAACAGCCACCGCTGGGATTTGCAGCACGATATGATGGCCGGAAGATTTAATGCAAACCAGGCCACAAAACCCATCCCCACACCCGAAAGCAACGTCTCGCGCTGGAATACCAATCCGAGGCAGTTAAATTCGGGATTAAACGGAACACAGGAAGAAGATGGTTCGTACTTTTTGTTTGCTTATTGGATGGGGCGGTATTATGGCTTTTTTAATGAATAA
>DATITY010000457.1:0-9573 GCA_035467235.1 Draconibacterium sp.
TACATTAAACTTTCAGAAACAACAGATTTTTGAAAGTTTGGGTGAAAACGATTCAGGTGATATTGAGATTGAGTTGTTAAACCAAACATCACTAACACTTTATGTCTGGATTAACCAAATTTCATACAACCTCACTCCTTTTGAAAAGAAAATTTTAGTTTTGGGAAATGGTGAAATCGTCTATTTTTCTTCGGCCCCGGGAATGTTTCCGGTTTTTGGCAAGGAAGTTTTGAAAAAGGGCAATTCGTACCGCTGGAATTTTTCGTTTTAAACCATTGAAAAGAAATAAATTATAGCAACAGATTTAATCTTTCAAAAATGTCAAAAAAATTGTATTTCCTTTTAATAATCTTGTGTAGCCTAACTGTTGCCGGGCAGCAAAGAGATACGCTCAAACTCACCATTACAAAAATTGAAAAAAAACTGGTCCCCGATACGGTTTATTCTATCCAGAGCAGGATTGACACCATCGCCATGCAACCGATAAAAGCTGACACCAGCAAAATGGTGCGCGATATCAACCCGCAAGACCTTGCCAAATCAAAATACGATGTGAAGATTTTGGGAAGTGTGCGTGTGAACAGTTATTATGATTTTACCGGAATGGAAAGTACAGAAGGTTTTAAACCTTACGAAATACCTGTTGGAAAAGAAAAAATCCCCGGACTTTCGGGAGTATATATCGGGGCCAGGCAAACACGTTTTGGGCTCGAAGGCACGGGTAACACAAAAGTAGGCTCAATTAAAACTTATATCGAAGTTGATTTTGCCAGCTACGCCTCATCACTGTTGCGACTTCGACATGCTTTTGCCGAATGGAATTTCTTAAAAATGGGATACACCTGGACTACTTTTATGGATAATGCAGTTATGCCAACCACAGTTGAATTTGAAGGGCCAAACAGTTCGATGAGCAAAAGACACGGACTTGTGCGTTTTGAAAAAAAACTGGCTAGTCAGAATATTTTTGGAGTTTCTATTGAAAGCCCGACGGTTGATTATTACAATCCCAACGATTCGGTTATTGATAATGCCTCCAATCAGCGAAATTTCGATTTGGCCGCCCGGTATAAATATTTTAATCGATGGGGTCATTTGCAGTTCGCAAACATTTTAAGAAAAATAGATTTTTTACAAAACAACCGGATGGAGACCCAAATCGGATGGGGAATTTTGGTTAGCACTTCAGTAAACATCAACCAGAAAAATAAAATTAATGCGCAGTATTCAGTTGGAAACGGAATTGCCTATTATTATATTGGCTTCACCAACAAGCAGTTAGATGCAGTTTACAATCCAACAAGCCAAACTATGGATTTAAAAGCAATTCGGGGAGGTTTTGTCAGTTATTCCTACACATATAATCCACAACTTATTTTTTCAGCAACTGCAGGGCTTTCAAAAATAAAAAACGAAGAATTTGAACCGTCAGACGCGTTTAAATCCAGTCAATATTACGCGGTCAATGGTTTTTACAATCCAATTGAAACTATTAGTTTGGGGATGGAATTAACAACCGGTTCCCGCAAAAACTACAATGATCAAAAAGGCAATGCAAGCCGGATTTCGCTGCTGGCAAAATTTGATTTCTAAAACCAGCCAAATCAGTTTATTGAATGTTCTCTATTACCGTCGTTCATTGTGTCTATCCAGTCAATAATTTTATCGAAATGGGAACCTTCCCAGTAAATCTGTCGGCATCCCCGGCATTCCCAGAATATTTTGTAATATCTCAGTGTATCCTCCGGAATCCGGTCTTTCAGCAATTCTTTTTTAACTCGTTTTAATTGACCGTTGCATTGCGAACAACGGGTAAAAGGATTAAACAAATTTTTCAGTTGCAAACGCTCAATCACTTCGTTTAACTGGATTTTGGGATCATCGCTTCGAATCCAGAAACCGTGGGTAACATTTCCGTTTTTCAAAATACCAATATCGCGGGTGAGGATTATCCGTTTTTCTGACAGCGAAATTTTTATAACTTCATCATCCTGCAAATCATTTTTATAGAATGTGTCGAAGCCCAGCAACCGCAGTTTTTTGGCCAGCTTACCCAGATTTACATCCACCACAAAACGTATTTTGCGTAACGTTTTCGCCCTCAACCTGATGATTGGTGAAATATCAATTGATTCAAAAACGGGGTAAACAGAAACATGTTCACCACCTATAAGAATATGGCCAAAACCAACAGAAATTCCATCCACAAGAATCAAATCAACTTCTGTATGAGGTACGCCAATTGTTTCGATTAAATTTTTAACAGAGGGTGTTCCGCCAAACGAAAAAGGATAAACTTTCTTATAAAATTGTTCAGGCAAAAAATCATTCAGTTCTTCGTAAAAGCGAAAATACGAAGTTCGGATAATGGGCTGATGTATTCCGTTATTTTCCTGTGTATTATTTTGCATGAAAAGCTGAAAAATTGAAAACAACAGACAAAATATCAATAAGAGAACAAAAAACCTTCCTATACTTCCAATACGCTTTCAACTATTTCCTGACCTTTTTTAATGGCAGCCAGGTTTAATGGAATTGTGTTGTGATAGCGTTCAGGCAGGGATTTTTGCAATCCTTTTTCAACATTATCAAGGGTTAAAATTGGACGTATTTTAAGGTAACTGCCAAAAACAATCATGTTGAAGACCTTTGGATTTCCCATTTCAACCGCGGTTTTTGTGGCATCGACTTTAAAAATATTGATATCCGTCCGTGTTGGCGGGTGAATGACTCCATTTGGATCGTACAACAAAATGCCACCGGGTTTCACCGAATTTTCAAACTTGTCCATACTTTGCTGGTTCAAAATAATGGCAGTATCAAAATGTTTAACAATAGGCGAACTGATTCGGGTATCGCTAAGAATTACAGTTACATTTGCAGTTCCGCCTCGCATTTCAGGGCCGTAAGATGGAAACCAGGTAACTTCCTTGTCTTCCATAATTCCAGAATAGGCCAGTATTTTACCCATCGATAGCACACCCTGTCCGCCAAAACCTGCGATTATCAATTCTTCAGTCATTTGTTAAGTTTTTAGTTTTTTGAAACTGCTTCACCCTTTACAGAGTCTTTTAAATCGCCAAGCGGATAATACGGTATCATGTTTTCTTCCATCCATTTGTTGGCAGCCACGGGGGTCATTTTCCAACCTGAATTACAGGTGGAAACCACTTCAACAAACGAAGTTCCTTTTTTGTCGAGCACATTCTGAATTGCCTTTTGCAACGACCGCTTGCATTTGCGAACCGATGCAGCCGTGTGTACTGCCTGGCGTGTTACATACGATGTTCCGGGCAGTTGTGCGATGAGGTTTGTGATTCTCATCGGATAACCATTTAAATCGGCATTTCTGCCAAACGGAGTTGTTGATGTCACCATTCCCTCAAGTGTTGTAGGCGCCATCTGTCCTCCGGTCATTCCGTAAATTCCATTGTTGATGAAAATCACAAGGATATTTTCGCCGCGGTTGCAGGCATGCATGATTTCGCCTGTTCCTATCGATGCCAAATCGCCATCGCCCTGATAAGTGAAAACAAAATTTTCAGGATACATGCGCGAAATGCCTGTGGCCACAGCAGGCGCCCTTCCGTGCGCTGCCTCCTGCCAATCGATGTCGATATAATTATAGGCAAAAACGGCACAACCAACAGGAGCAACGCCAACGGTTTTTTCCTGTATTCCCATCTCCTCAATCAATTCAGAAAGTATTTTATGAACCACCCCATGCGAACATCCCGGACAGTAATGCATGTAAACATCCTCCTGGATTTTCGACTTGTCGTAAACCAGATTTTCGGGTTTAATAAGATCTTTTAACTCCATAACTCAATTCCCATGAAAATTTTTCTTCCAACGCTTCAACAACCTCTTCGGGTGTGGGAATAATCCCGCCCATTCTGCCAAAATAATTCACACGCACAGTGCTTCCGGCTTCGTAAACCGAAAGCTTAATATCTTCCACCATTTGTCCGGCGCTCATTTCAACCGATAAAAATCCCTGTACCCTGCGAGCCAGTTCCTTAATAATTGCCCTCGGAAACGGGAAAAGTGTAATCGGTCTGAGCAGTCCCACTTTTAAACCCTTTGCCCGTGCAATTTCCACCGCCTTCTGACAAACTCTTGATGATGTCCCGAAAGCTACCAGAATATACTCTGCGTCATCGCAATGGAAAGTCTCGTATCTGACTTCCTTTTCCTCAATTGTTCTGTATTTTTCCTGAAAACGGAGATTATTTTTCTCCATGATCTCCGAATCCATTACAAGTGAGGTAACTATGTTTTTCTTGCGCGAAACCGGTTTCCCGGTGGTTGCCCAGCTACCCCATTTTTCTTGAACTTCTTCATTTGTCAAGCGAGGTTTATATTCCGCAAGCTGCACTTTTTCCATCATTTGTCCCAAAGCGCCATCGGTTAAAATCATGGCTGGATTTCTTTATTTAAAAGCCAGTTCAAATCCGAGGTCAACAAAATCGTTCATTTCCTGAACCGATGATGGAGCAAGTACGATCATTTTGTAATCGCCGTGCCCTCCTCCTTTAACTGCCTGAAAATAATCGGCCTGTGATGGCTGAATGGTTCCAAGTCCGGGCCCGCCACGTTGAACATTTACAATTAAACAAGGCAATTCCGCGCCGGCGATGTATGAAATGCCTTCTGACATTAAGCTGATTCCCGGACTTGACGACGATGTCATGGCTTTTTTGCCCGAACCTGCAGCACCATAAACCATGTTAATTGCAGCAACTTCGCTTTCAGCCTGCAAAACCACCATTCCTGTTTCGGTCCAGGGCTGGCGCGCCATCAGGGTTTCCATCACTTCCGACTGAGGTGTAATGGGATAGCCAAAATAGCCGTCGCATCCGCAGCGGATGGCTGCTTCGGCCAGCACCTCATTCCCTTTCATCAATCTTATTTCTGCCATTTATGTTGTTCTTTATTTTCTGATTTCTTATTCCTTATTTTGTTATTTCCCATTAAATCTTAACCCGGTAAATGGTTATACACGTGTCGGGGCAAACCACGCCGCAATTGGCACAGCCTATACATTCTTCGGGATTTTCCATATACGAATAGTGATAACCGCGGCTGTTTACTTCCCTGTTTAGTCGTAAAACATCGTGCGGACAGGCCTCAACACACAAACCGCAACCCTTGCATCCTTCATTGTCAACAACAACTGCACCTCTAACTTTTGCCATTATTCCGTAATTTTTGCTTAAAACTAATCACCTAAAATTTCATAAAAGAAAATAAAAATCAGGTTCTGACAAAATAATTTTTTACAGTTAAAATCCTTAAAATAAAATACTTGTTTGCTTTCAGTTTAATGCTTAACCTGTTGAAATTATTATTGTTTGATTAGAAAGTACAAAACTATTTTTCTGAAAAAACTATGATGCAACTAAAGTTGCTATTTCAGATTTTGTAAAGGAAACGGGTTAAAATGTTTCTATGAATTCCAAGATATGATGCAATGTGTTGGCGCTGAAGTTTTTTCCCAAGTTCGGGATTTTCGGCAAAAAATTTTCTGATTCGCTGCTCGGCATTTAGCGATTGAAAAGAGTGGACGCGCGCCATGGATTGAATGTAGCTTTCTTCAGCAAGAATCCTGACAGTTCGCTCAAACCTGCGGTTGCTGTCAAGCAGATTTTTAAACTCCTCTTTTTCTATGTATATCAATTCAGAATCTTCATAAGCGCGGATTGATTCAGTGGAATCATTTCCAAAATAAAAACCTTCGTGGTTGCTGACAATGAAGTTGTTGGGTGGAAAGAAAAATCTTGAAATCCATTCGCTGCCATTATCGGAAATATAAGTCGCATAAAGCAATCCATTCAGCAAAATTCCGATTCGTTTGGTTTTTTCTCCATAATCGATAAACGATTCGCCTTTGTGTAAAAAAACTGGTTTATTTTTAAGATTTAGCTGATCGATAACATCGAGCGTTAATTTGTACCGTGAAATTACTTTGTTTTTATCCATCTTTTTAGATAGAAAGATTTTGAGTATCAAGTAATGAGTACATATTTCACAACTTATTTAGCCTGAAATTCGGCATTAAAAAGTTTCAGTCTGTTTTCAAGTTCGCCAAACTGATTTGGCTGGACAAACGAAACACAGGCGCGGATTCCTTCTTCCTCACTGCCGGTATTATCCAGTGCTATTGCGCTGATTCCGTAATAAAGCAGGTTTTCAACCAATTGATTTCCTGTCATTCCGGGGTATGAAAGCGTGAAATAAAAACCATCGGCAATGGGTTCGTCCAAATCGGTTTTGTAAACAATTTCGAAACCATTCTCGACAAACAGTTTTTTCATCACCTTGGCCTTTTCGCCATAAGCTTTAACATCTTCAACAAAATTAAACTTACCGCTGTTGGCGGCTTCGAGCATCGCAGCCAGCGCCCACTGTGCCGAATGACTTGTTCCTGAAGAAATAGAGTACAGCAATCGAAGGACGATTGTGCTGCCAAAAGTCGGGCTTTCGAACCGTTTTTGCAGATCGGAAAATTCGCGGTTGTATAATTTGTCGGAAATCACCATTAATCCGCAACGCTGGCCTGCATAAGAAAATATTTTTGAACTGGAAATGAATAAAACGTAATTGTTTGTGTATTTGGCAACCGAAGGCTGATAAGGCGGCACACCGGGTTTTGACAAATCGCGGCGGAAATCCATGCCAAAATAGGCCAGGTCTTCCATCACAATCGCATCGTATTTATTGGCCAGTTCACCAATCATCTGCAATTCTTCGTCGGTAAAACAAATCCATGCCGGATTGTTTGGGTTTGAATAAATAATTGAATTGATATTTCCTTTTGCCAGAAACTCTTCCAGTTTTTCCTTCAGTTTTTCTCCCCTGAAACTGAAAACATCAAAAGTTTCGTATTTCAGTCCAAGTACCATCATTTGCTGTTTCTGCACCGGAAAACCGGGGTCGATAAACAAAGCGGTGTCTTTCTTTTTATCCACAAAACCGGCAGCCAGAAATGCTGAAAAAGTTCCCTGCATTGAGCCCACCGTTGGAATGCAACATTTGGCGCTGACTTCAACATCCATGAAATTTTTCACAAACAGCGCTGCCTGCTCTTTCAAAGGCTTAATTCCGTCGATAATTGGATATACTGAAGCCACTCCCCTTTTCAGTGCTTCGATTTCGGCATCAACACCTACCTGAGCCGGCGGCAAACCCGGCACACCCATTTCCATGCGGATGTATTTCACTCCGGTTTCTTCTTCAACCAGATTTACTAAAGCCACTATTTCGCGGATTGAAGCTTTGCCAACATCCGAAATACGGAGTTGTTTTATTTTGGCATCGACTATAGCTTTATTTAATGGAGAGTTTTCCATGAAATTAGTTTCGCGTTTAATGTTTAAAGTTCAATGTTAAAAGACAAGCATCAAGACATATATAAAACTAATGACTAATGACAAGTATCCAGTAACCAGCATCAAGTAACCAGCATCAAGTCTAAAACCCAAAATCCGGACTAATCTGTTTTACCCATTTTTCAATCCGTTCGTCGGTTAACTCGGGTTCAAAATCTTCATCAATGGGCAATCCTAAAAACTTACCGTCAACGACTGCTTCCGACTCATCGAATTCGTAACCATCGGTGGAAACCTGGCCGGTTAAAACGGCGCCGTTTTTTATCAACTCTTTAGCCAGCAATGCAATATGATCTACAAAAGTTGATGCATAAGTTACATGGTCGCCCAATCCAAAAATGGCGATTGTTTTTCCCTCGTAACGGGTCTTGCCAATTTCCGGAAGAAATTTCGCCCAATCCACGTTGGTATATTTCATATCCCACGATTCTTTACCTACGGTTGAAAGTCCAAATATGATTTTGTCATATTTTTCAATATCGGCAAAAGTTGCAGCGTTTACCGGAACCATAACCACTTTATCTTCGCCAATCACTTCCCTGAGTTTATCGGCTACCCTGTTTACTGCTCCTTTCAAAGGACCAAAAAATATTGCTGTTTTACTCATTTTTTATTTAGTTTTAAATTTGATTTTTACTGATTATGTATATTCAGTTCACCACGAACATATTCACCCAGAATTGCTAAACTGGAAACACTTTTTAAAACCTGGTGTATAGCATGATCATACTTTTTAGGGTCTTCCCATTCAATATCGACATGAAAAGTATATTCGTTTGGTTTGCCGATAATTGGAACCGACTGAATTTTTGTGAGGTTAATTTCGTTTTCGGCAAATGTATTTAAAACACTTGCCAGCGCTCCAAAGAAATGTCCCACTTCAAAACAAATCGAAGCTTTGTTGGTTCCTTCTGTCGGATTTCCGTGTTTCGAAAGTATCAAAAAACGCGTGTAGTTCTTTTTGTTCGATTCGATTCCTGTTTCCAGGATTTCCAACCCATACAATTCTGCAGAGCGTAAATTCCCGATTGCCGCGGCATTTAGAGGTTTTTCTTCCGAAATCATTTTTGCCGACGCAGCAGTGTCCATCCCTTCGTGAAGTTTTGCATTCGGAAAATATTTTTCAATGTACTCAACACACTGCTGAATGGCAATCGGATGCGAATAAATATCGGTTATGTCTTTTTTCTGAACACCAGGCACAACCATCAAATTCATTTGTATATGAATGTATATCTCGCCGATAATCCGAAGGTGATAATCGCGTATTAACTGATAATTTTTGAGTAAACTGCCTGCAATCGAGTTTTCAATAGCCATTACAGCAAATTTTACCTTATCTGCATCAATCAACTCACAAACACTTGTAAACGACTTACATTCAACAACTTCAATCTTGTCATCAAAATATTTTAATGCAGCATCCTCATGAAAACTTCCAGCTATTCCCTGTATTGCAATTCGCTTCATTCAATTGTTTTTTAAGACCCCAAAGATATAAAAACTGATTGGTTAATAACCTGCAAGGGGAAATTTAACCTCTTTACTGCAAATCTTTGTGATGAGTAATAATGAATGAATTCAGTCTTTAATCAAGTTTAACTGTTTGTAAGGTACGACTTTCATT
Organism: Draconibacterium sp.; assembly: GCA_035467235.1. GTDB lineage: Bacteria > Bacteroidota > Bacteroidia > Bacteroidales > Prolixibacteraceae > Draconibacterium. The sequence goes on from DATITY010000457.1 coordinate 9,019, forward strand.
CCATTGCTTCTTTGTTGTGAAATATCACCTGCATAAACCAGGTAACCTGTCTTTTCTGTTTTTTGAATTTTTTGCCAGAATTCCAAACCTTTAAATAAATCTGAAGAAATTGTTTGTCCCGATTTTATTTCAACCGGAATCAATTCATTGTTATTGTCGATCAACAGGTCTATTTCATTTCCTGTATTGTCGCGCCAAAAAAACAGATTATTTCGTTTTCCTGCATTAAACCTTCTTTTTAACATCTCAACAACAATCAGGTTTTCAAACAAACTTCCCCGGTAAGGGTTCAAAATCAACTGTGAAGGATTATCCATACCCAGCAAAGCCGAAGCAAGACCCGTATCATAAAAATATAGTTTTGGCATCTTTACAATCCGCTTATTGAAGTTCTGATAAAATGGCTGTAATCTGAAAACAATAAAGCTCGTTTCGAGCACGCTTAACCATGAACTTATTGTTTTTACATCAACCCCTGTTTCGGTGGCAAGGTTGCTTAAATTCAGCAACTGTCCGATTCTTCCGGCACATAACCTCACAAACTTCTCAAAAGCA
>DATITY010000458.1:0-5017 GCA_035467235.1 Draconibacterium sp.
TAAAACCATTATCCAGACAAACAGGTTTGTAATTCCGAATGCTGCCGGAGCAATTGATATTAAAGTGAGCAGAGGAATTACAAATAAAATCCTTTTAACAGAGACAGCATTTTTAAACTTTAAATCAAGGCCTGCCCACGAAAGAATTTCATCGTGCATTAGGCTGGTTTCTTCAAACATTTGTCCCTCAGCCAAAAAATTCAAACGCCATTCAGGAATTTGAGAAAGTTCGCGAACAGCTTCCTGTTTACCGGCAATTTCATCTTTTCCAAGCGGTGGTTTTATGAACCAACCAGCCAGTTTCTGTTCTCCGCTGACTGTTGACGTGCGGTTGATAAACTGAAACAGTGAGCCTTCGCCAAACAAATCCAAATCGTAGGAAAAAAAATGGTCGGTATTTAAAAATTGGGATCCGTTTTTAAAATGCAGAAATTTGTGGTTGAGTGCCAAAAGTTCATCGTCAACCAACTTTTTCAGTACCTGGATTTTCTTTTTTGATTTTTCGAATTCAATATTTTTCTTAATCAGAAAGAAAAAAAGAATGATTGCTGCCAAGGAAAAAAACAACGTGAACCAGCTTTTTAAACCAAAAATAAACAGGGGTGCAAAAATAGCCAAAAAAGTGAAAAACCGATACCATGCAAACCTCTTTGCCTTGTTAGTGACCACTTTAAGCTGAACGTCATATTCCCCGGCTTTCTGACTGTAAAATGTTTCTATTGAAGGATTCATTTTATAAATAGTCGTAATGATGAAGAATTGAAGTGACAATAAAAACTGTCGTTGCCAACACAAAAAATACAAGGTAAACCATTCCTGACTGGCTATTTTCCAGTTTTGTCACAGAAATTATTGGTTGACGTTCCTTAAAATATCGATTTTCAAAAAGCATTAGTAATTTATAACAACCAATTCCGATTATCCAGCCCAAAACTGCACCTCCCAAGATGTCGAGTGGATAATGTACACCTGAATAAATGCGTGAGTACGAAAATAAAATTGCCCAGAAAAACATCAAAAACCAGTAGCTTCGGTTCTTAAAAATACTTGATGTAAAAGCAAAAATAGCAAAACCATTTGCCGCATGAGACGACACAAAACCATAAAGACTTCCCTTTCGCAAGACATTGTGAACCATTGGTCCGATGATTGGATCATGAACAGGACGCAATCGCTGAATATTATCTTTCAGTAAAACCGAAAGTTGGTCGCTGAATAAAATTGTCAACGCCAGAAAAATCAAAATTGGCAAGGCTTTACTTTTATAATTTTTGATGATAAAAAAAAGAATGACGACAAAAAACGGAATCCAGGTTTCTTTGCGGGTCACCATCAACATAATGGTATCCCAAAACGGATTGTGGAGACTATTTAAAGACAGAAAAAGGTCCTTATCGATCTCCAGTATATTTTGCAGCCATTCCATTTAACTGTTTAAAATTTCCCAGATTTTATCTTTTAACTGTTGCAGATTAAACCCGGTAATCGACGAGAAAAACAAATGTGGAATTCCTTTTAATTCTTTACTGATTTCCTTAATTAACTCCTGATCGAGCATGTCGGCTTTACTGATTGCCAGAAAGCGCTGTTTATCGAGTAATTCAGGATTATATTTATCAAGTTCGTCGAGTAAAATTTTGTATTCCTTCAGGTGATTTTTGCTATCGGCCGGAACCATAAACAGTAACATTGAATTTCGCTCGATGTGACGCAAAAAGCGTAAACCAAGTCCTTTGCCCAAATGGGCGCCTTCGATGATACCGGGAATATCAGCCATTACAAAGGATTGTTTTTCGCGGTGACCAACAATTCCGAGATTAGGAACCAAAGTAGTAAAATGATATTCTGCAATTTTGGGTTTTGCCGCCGAAACCACCGATAAGAGTGTCGATTTCCCTGAACTTGGAAAACCAACCAGGCCAACATCAGCAAGCACTTTCAATTCTAAAATTTTCCAGCCTTCTTCACCATCTTCGCCGGGCTGTGCAAAACGCGGAGTCTGGAAAGTGGCCGATTTAAAATGGTCGTTTCCCAATCCGCCCCTGCCACCTTTCATTAAAATCTGGTTTTCGCCATGTTGGGTAATTTCAAAAAGCACCTCACCGGTTTCAGCATCTTTAACAATGGTTCCTAACGGAACATCGATGATTACATCTTCCCCATCGGCTCCGGAACTTCTCTGTTTCCCTCCCGATTCGCCGTTTCCGGCTTTTATATGTTTTTGGTATTTGAGGTGGAGCAATGTCCACATTTGCCGGTTACCCTGAAGAATGATATGGCCACCGCGGCCGCCATCACCACCATCTGGCCCTCCATAAGCAACAAACTTCTCCCTCCGTAAATGTGCTGAACCGGCGCCACCGCTCCCCGATTTACAAAAAATCTTTACGTAATCTACAAAATTCGATTCAGACATTTTTATTTTACAATTTTTCAATAACCTCTTTCAATCTTCCAGCAATATCTTCGATGCTTCCCATTCCGTTAATTCCGAAATGTTTGCCCTGAGGTTTGTAATATTCAATCAGCGGCAATGTTTTCTGGTTATAAACATTTATCCGGTTTTCAATTATCGATTGGTCCTGATCGTCAGCACGCCCGGAACTTTTTCCACGGTTCATTAACCTGTCAATCAATTCCTGTTTATCCACTTCAAGACTGAGCATTCCCGAAATTGGAGTACCATTTTCGTTCAGCAGATTGTCTAAAGCCTTTGCCTGATCTACTGTTCTTGGGAAACCATCAAAAATAAAACCTTTTGTTTTACTGTTATTTTCCAGTTTGCTTTTAATCATTCCGATTACTACTGCGTCGGGGACCAATTCGCCTTTTTCCATAAAGCTTTGTGCTTCAAGGCCAAGTTTTGTTCCTTCGGCAATTTCGCTTCTCAACAAATCGCCGGTCGATAAATGGTGTAATCCGTAAGATTTTATCAAAAATTCAGCCTGTGTACCTTTCCCAGCTCCGGGAGGTCCGAATAAAACAAGATTTAACATATGCATTTAATTTTTTAGTCGTTTATAACTGAATAAATATTAATCAAATTGCGGCCAAGGCCATTATAATCCAATCCGTAACCAACAATGAAATCATTAGGAATTTCGAGGCCCACATAATCCAACTGCACATCTTTCTGCAGCGCATCAGGTTTTAGCAATAGCGTGGCGATTTTAATTTCTTTCGGATTCTGTTTTTTTAATTGTTCCAGAATATTTTCAATGGTAATTCCGGTATCCACAATATCCTCTAAAATTACAACTGTTCTACCTTCAATATTTTCGTTTAATCCAATAAGTTGTTTTACTTCCCCCGTAGTTTTATCTCCCTGGTAAGATGCAAGTTTTACAAACGTAATTTCGGTTTCAATCAAATCAATTCTTTTAAACAATTCGGCTGCAAAAATAAACGAGCCATTCAGAATGCAAACAAACAGCGGATTTTTACCTTCAAAGTCGGCATTCATCTTCTCTGCCATTTTTTCCACAACTCCTCTTATTTTCTCGTACGGAATATACAATTCAAATGTTTTTTCGTGAATTTTTACCTGCTTCATTATTGAAATTTTGATTTTTAATTGTTCTTAAATTGCTGTAATTTCGTAAATTGAAAAATAAAGGCACAAATTAACGAAACTATTCGGTTACTAAAAAATTAAAAATATATAACATGCAACCAAAAGTAAGCATAATAATGGGTAGCACCTCTGATTTGGGTGTTATGGAAAAGGCAGCGCAACTGTTTGAAGAGTTTGAAATTCCGTTTGAAATGAACGCGCTTTCGGCGCACCGGACACCCGACGAGGTTGAGGTATTTGCCAAAGGAGCAAAAGACCGCGGCATAAAAGTGATTATTGCCGGAGCAGGAATGGCTGCCCACTTACCGGGCGTAATTGCAGCCATGACGCCGCTGCCAGTAATCGGCGTTCCGATAAATGCCAGCCTTTCAGGGTTCGATTCAATCCTGGCAATTTTGCAAATGCCTCCCGGAATTCCGGTGGCAACCGTGGCTGTTGATGGCGCGCTGAATGCAGCAATACTGGCAGTTCAGATGATGGCAACCGGTGACGAATTATTAATGCAGAAACTGGTAGCCTACAAACAAAAACTAAAACTAAAAATAGTACAGGCCAACAAAGATCTTTCTGAATTGAGGTATAATTTTAAAACGAATTGATTTCATTTAAAATATTTCTGTATTTTAGGAGAGGCGTATTTTTAAAAGTACGCCTCTTTTATTTTAATGATTAAAAAGCCCTTCATAACTGGATTATTTTTTTTGATTGGAATCTCCATCCTGAATGCTGCTGAAAATTATCCGGCAGGAGCGCGGGCGTTGTCACTTTCAAATGCTTTTGTTTCTGTTTCAGATACCTGGAGTACATTTCACAATCAGGCCGGACTGGCTGGATTGGAAAGTCTTTCTGCCGGTGTTTTTTATGAATCGCGTTTTATGGTCGATGAGCTTTCGCATGTCGCCGGTTCTTTGGTTATCCCGGTGAAATCGGGGACATTTGGACTCAGTTTTTCACAGTTTGGAAAGGGAACTTACAAGGAACACAAAGCAGGATTGGCATTTGCTAAATCATTGACAAAGAAATTCAGCGCTGCAATTCAGCTCGATTATTTTTCTGAACTGTACCCTGAAAATGAACGTGCAAGGGGTTTTGCAACTTTCGAGGCAGGAGTTGTATTTGCGGCTACTGACGAACTGATTTTGGGAGCGCATATTTTTAATCCAATTCAGAGCGGAATTAAAACTCCCGAAGGACTTCAGAAAATGCCTACTGTTTTTAGAATTGGCGGTCATTATCAATTCCCAAAAATGGTGCTGCTGTTAATTGAAACCGAAAAAAACTTCAATAATCCACTTCTCATAAAATCAGGTCTTGAGTTTTCTCCGATTAAAAATCTGGCCTTGCGTTTTGGCGTTTCGGGGAAACCGGTGACTTACACAGCTGGAATCGGATTTAAAACAGGCAAAATTGCAACAGATATTGGTTTTAGTTATCATGGAAATC
>DATITY010000459.1:0-1648 GCA_035467235.1 Draconibacterium sp.
GCTGAATACGACATTCGTCATGTTTCCACTAAAAATAACCGTTTTTGTCATAGACTTACCCACAACAACAGGTGAAGTTAGTGCAACTTTATTGTCTCTTATAAAAGTCAAACGATAAGAAGGGATGTTCACCAGCACATATTCTCTTGCATTTTTTACATTTGGAGAAATCCATCGGCAGCGCTCCATATTTACTACAATGGTTTTTATTCTTTCAGAAACCGGTACATTCATTTCTTTTATGAGCTCGGGCGTAATGTTCTCACTTAGATTCTTTCCGTTCTTTTTCTGGAATGTATTTACAGCTTTCAACAGCGATGCATCAAATTTATTGGTCTTGTCATTTTCCTTTAATTCACCTGTAACCAATAGTCTTTCCTTAATTTGCGTTATGGCAGTAGCAGTATCTCCAATTTTGTAAGCTTTAAGTTTTGGATCGAGGTCAATTACATTCCAGCCCCCATTTTTTTTCTATCGTGCGGTATTTTTGTAATACGTCTCTCAACTTATAGTATTGATCGATCATTACTTTCGATACATTTTGTATTGCCTCAGTATGTAGTAATGTGGAATCCAAAAGACTGGCATAAGAGACTTCCTTACGAGGCAAATACCATTCCATTGACTTTGTAGCGTGTTCATCGATTCCTACGACCACTTTTTCAGCACAATACATATAAAGTCCCGTAATCATCAAATCTGAATCAGCCTGTGACAGCGTGTTTTCAATATGATCATTAAAAATTGAGCTGATCTGTTCATCATAAGGAAATTCGTATTTAACCCCTTCAGATTCAAGGTTCATGGCTTTTACAAATAAACTATGGGCAAATTCTATGGTACCCTCACTATCATGCCAAACCTGTGTAAAATTGTGTTTTTGATACAGTTTCATGGCCTCACTTTCATACTTCTTCAAATCAGGATAAGATATAAAAAAGTTAACAATGCTCAGGCTATCGATAGGAACTGAACTCTTTTGGTAAGCCACTAATTCCGGAGTTTTTATTTTTTCGTCTGCCTTTGATTCGTTTTTTTCAGCTGAGCAGGCAATCGCTCCTATACCAATAATACCTAGCAATACTAATACTGTTAAATACAATCCTTTATAATTCATTCTTTGGTGGCTTCTTAAAGTTTTGCGACAAAAATACAAAATAAGTTCCTGATTAATATCCCTTAAAAATATAATCCTTGTCCCCTTGGTTCCTGATTCGAAACTAAGTAAAAAGTAAAAGGGCAAAAGGAAAAAGTTTAAAAGCATGTCTGCGGCCTGTAAATCGGAGGAAGGTAAAAAGTATTGAGAGTCAGGAGACAAGATCCTCTTTCTTAATACTCAATACCGGTCAAACCGTCCTCTGGAAGTAATGCGTTTTTTAATGACTTTAAGACAAAAACTTGTACATTTATACTTTGAATGTTTGACTTGTTTATGTATGTGTTCTAAGGTATGAACTATCATTTTATTTTCTTTCACATTTATTAAATTCGCATTCTTGAATTCAACCATTTTCAATTTTAAAAACCTGCACTTAATCATTTCCGTCTTGGTATTGATCCCGGCATCTCTGGTCTATGGACTGCACCCTGACATTTTTTGGACCGAAATTATCGGTTTAAATGTAAGTAACATTGACCTCATCAATAT
>DATITY010000460.1:0-4228 GCA_035467235.1 Draconibacterium sp.
TGCGCGGGTATGCAAGAGTATCGAATGGCATGACCGATTCGGGAGCGGTGGGCTTTACCTGAATATTAGTCGGGGCATCATAACTTCAACGGCTCAGAATGTAAGTAGGTTTTTTGTAAGTACTGTCGCCCATCACTGAAACCTGTAAAGGCTTGCTATCTGTTGCGTTAATATATGGCATCAGCAAATCCCTGTCCTCCTGCGAAATAAATAATTTAGGATTTTTTGCCGGAGTTGATTGGCTGACATCACCTTCGTACCCAATTTCTCTGCTTTCGTTGAAAAAAGCATACAACTGGTAATAGTCTTTTTGCGAAAACGGGTCGTATTTGTGGTCGTGGCACTGGGCACATTCTATTGAAACACCAATTATCGCTTTGCCGTAAGTATTTGTTTTATCGATGTTGTAGGTAACGCGGTATTCCTCGTCGATTACGCCACCTTCTTCAGTGTATTTGTGATTTCTGAAAAAAGCCGTCGCCAGAATGGTTTCCTTGTTGGCATTGGGTAATAAATCGCCTGCAATCTGGTAAGTCAGAAATTTGTCGTACGAAATATTTTTGTTGAAAGCATAAATTACCCAGTCGCGCCATGGCCACTGCGAGCGAATATTGTCATCCTGATATCCGTAAGAGTCAGCGTAACGAGCCAGATCCATCCACAAAACAGCCATTTTTTCGCCGTAGGCCGGTTTTTGCAATAATGTATCGATTAACTGATTGTACCAGTCTTTTTCTGATTGTTTTGTCCACCGGTTTATTTCATCATAGGTTGGCGCCAGTCCTGTAATATCTGCGAAAGCCCTTTTGATGAGGGTTTCGCGGGATGCTTCATCATTTGCTTTTAATCCCTTTTTTTCAATTTTTTCGAGAATAAAATTATCGATTTCATTTTTTACCCACTTTTTGTCGTCAACTTCCGGAGTTTCTGTTTTGACAGGTGGAATAAATGACCAGTGCTTTTCATATTTGGAACCCTCTTTTATCCACTGCTTGAAAACGGCGATTTCTTCGGAAGTCAATTGTGGAAGATTACTTTCGGGCAAAGGCATCAACACAGCCGGGTCGGTCGATTCAATTCGCCTGATGAGTTCACTTTGTTCAGGTGAACCAGGTACAATCGCAAAGTGGCCCTTGTTTACCTGTAACTCGGCAAAAGCCCCGGTTTGCATATCCAGTCGTAATCCGGCTTTTCGGGTATTCGCGTCGGGCCCGTGACAAAGAAAACATTTATCCGAAAGGATAGGACGAATATCGCGATTGTAGGAAATTTCAGTTTTCTGGCGACTCTGTTTTTGGTTTGACAGGTAATAAATACTAAAAGTTAATCCAGCAACCAGAATAACAATAATCAATATAAAATGTTGTTTTTTCATCCTAATTTTTGCGGTATTTAAACAAATCTTTTTTTACAAATAAACCATCCCTTTCCACATATTCACCTTCGCACTCCTCCCGATAAATCGGGATAAACTCTCCTTGAAAGAAAAGGAAGGGAAACTTTCTACACCCTGGTAAATTTATATGGATACACTTTCCCCGAAGCCCATTGCGCAACATAAATGCTGTCTTCGTCGTCAATACACACATCGTGCGGGTTTTTGAATATTTTTTCGGCTTGAGAAAGCGGATTTAATTTTCCATTTTCATATTTAGGCGCTGAACCACCTAAATTGGAAATCACTTTGTTTTCCTTATTCAGAATCGTCACAAAACCTGAATCTGCCTCACCCAGGCTGGGCGACCTTAAAACCGCGGCATACAAATAATCTCCTTTGATAACCGGCCGGCAAACACAGGCTCCGGGCAGGTGAATGATTTCCAACAATTTTCCATCCAGTGAAAACCGTTTAAAGGCATTTCGGGTTCTGTCGGTGATAATTAAAGTTGGTGTTGTATTGCGGTAATCGATGCAGATTCCGTGGGCATTATCGAAAAATTGGTCGCCTTCGCCTTTGCCGCCAAACGAATTCTTTAAAAAACCTTTTTCATCATAGTGCAAAATATGCTGTGCCCCGTAACCATCGGCAATATAAAATTCGCCATTTTCAAGAACTGCCGTTTCTGTAGGTACAAATGCCTCCTTTTTTTGATAGACAGGAATATCGGCTGGTGCATCAATTGTCAGCAGAATTTTCCCGTCGATGCTGGTTTTATAAACCTGGTGTTTTGCAGTGTCGGTAATAAATAAAAAGTCCTCCTTCCCCGTTTTCTGAATTGTAAGTCCGTGAGCTCCGGGAAAATCAGTTCCCCACGTATCAATCAAACTTCCGCTTTTGTTATAAATGATGACATTGTTTTTGGTTTCGTTGGTGAGCAGGAGAATCCTTCCTTTTGAGTCCTGAACCATTTCGTGACAATCGTTAACCGGCGTTATCTCCGGATTGAGCGCTCCCCACTGCGCATTCAGCGTGTAAGTCTTCTCATTGTGACCATAAACCGGTGCTTTACTACTGCTGAACAAATCTTTGGTTATAATTAAACCAACTGCCGAAAGGGCTGAGTTTTTTAGGAATGTCCTTCTTTCCATAATACCGCGATAATGAATTGAAAGCTAAACAATAAAAGACACAAAAAGGTTTAATTAGATTTGCATCCTTATTCACTCTTTGTGGCACTTCTGCAGACTATCTTTTATATAACCTTTTAATATTAGCTTCAATATGGACATTCATGGCATTTGGCGCTATCAAAAGTCACATAAAAACACTTGACATTATTTACACCACATGCCAAATCCTGATGTGCTTTTTTCCTTTTTTTATGAGTTTCAGATTGATTCCTGGAACTTATGGATTTGATATAACTTTCAAATACGAATTCAGGTATTTTTAAGCCATAATTATCGTCGCAAAATCCTGCAAAATCCTCTAAATCTTTCTTTGTTATCATGTCACTTCATTTTAATGGTTGGTTTTTCATCAAAATTACTTCCCAATATTTAGTGATATTCTTTGCCTAAATCTTAGCAGATTTTTTTGACAATGAATCAGGATTAAAATTCAATATTAAAAAAAAGAGTAGAAATCTATAGACGCTCTTAGAACAATATCGAAAAAAATACAAACCCTTAAATATAAAACCAAACTTAAATAGAAGATATTCTACTCTTTTAATCAAAAATAACGAGATTTAGTTGCATTTGTTGTTGCTGGTTGTTGTTCAACCAAGGAAAACGGAACATTTAAGATATTTTAACTATAAATAGCATGTAAAAAAATCACATTTATCATACATAGTGTCAGTTTTAAAATGTTCATTCCAACCTTTTTGTTTCAAATTTTATAAGGAATTGCTTTTCGACCAATCACTCAGGTGTTAACAGGATCATTACTTACCAGATTTTGTGGAATCGGATAAAAATTTTAAGATTATTACAGCTTAAAAGAAATCAGGCAATTTTCGAATATTGAAGATTTGGCGGATTTTTTGTCCAGCCTATTGGATTTTCAATTTTGATTTTTAACTTTGCATTTCAAAGTACTTTTAAATGAAAACAAATTCAACAACACCAAATGAAGATCTTCAGGCCATTCGGGATATCATGGAACGGTCGTCCAAATTTTTGTCGCTAAGCGGATTATCCGGTATTTTTGCAGGTGTTTGTGCTTTGATTGGAGCAGCAGTTGCCTGGTTTTTTATTCTTGATTTGGGTCGGGTTCAATACAGCGAATTCATTAGTAGTGCAGGTGGTACTTTAACATCAGGCATCGGTTTTAATCTTGCATTCGATGCGCTTTTGGTACTTGTATTTGCTTTTCTCGGGGCAGTATATTTTTCATTCAGGAAAGCCAGTAAAGCTGGTCAAAAGTTATGGACTAATTCAACCAAACGATTACTTGTCAATTTAATGATTCCTTTAGTTTCGGGTGGAATTTTTATACTGATTCTTGTGTTTCGGAACAATTTGGAGCTGGTTGCTCCGGTAATGCTGATTTTTTATGGATTGTCGCTGGTAAATGCCGGAAAATTCACTTTTGGTGAGATTCATTATCTGGGTTTGACGGAAATTGTTTTAGGTATTCTGGCTGGTGTTTTTATTAACTATGGACTGCTATTTTGGACAATTGGTTTTGGCTTTATGCATATCGTTTATGGTACTTTGATGTATTACCGGCATGAAAGATAAAGATGAAAAATCCAATTTCAAACCTGCAGAAAGTATTTGAAAGCCGCATCAGGCTTGGAATCATGTCGGCACTTATGGTGAACGACACGCTTGATTTCAA
>DATITY010000461.1:0-4227 GCA_035467235.1 Draconibacterium sp.
TTGCCCCAAGTAATAACACTTAAAAATTAATAATCATGAAAACAGTTTTAAAAACATCAGTTCTAACAGTTCTTGCAGTAGTCCTTTTTATAGGAAGTTCTTTTTCACAGAATAGTACTAAAATTCCGTTAATCGGGTCAAAAGCTCCATCATTTAAAGCCAATTCAACCAATGGCACAATGGAGTTTCCAAATGATTTCGGAAAGAGTTGGAAAATTTTATTCAGTCATCCCCAGGACTTCACCCCGGTTTGCTCTTCAGAATTAATTGAGCTGGCTCATCTTCAGGGAGAATTTGATAAACTGAATGTAAAGCTCGCCATTATTTCAACTGACAATGTGGAGACACATAATGCGTGGAAAGCACATCTTGAAGAAATTGATTATCAGGGAAGAGGCGCACAAAAAATCAATTTTCCGATTATCGACGACCAAAGTAAAACCGGTTCAAGACTGTACGGAATGTTGCATGAACCGGTAAGTTCGAATAAAGACGTTCGCGGAGTATTTATCATTGACCCTGATAACGTAGTGCAGGCAATCAACTTTTACCCAATGCAGGTTGGCAGAAATATGGATGAAATTGTCCGTATGGTTGAAGCGCTTCAGACTGTTACTGCCTCGAAAGTATTAACTCCGGCCAACTGGGAAAAAGGTGAAGATGTAATGGTTCCTTATTTTCCTTATACAAAGGAACAACTTGCAGCTAATCCGGCGCTTAAAGATGAGTACTACAGCATGGGTAACAGGATGTGGTTTAAAAAAATTGAAAAATAACATCGACACCAGACAGGAAATAGTTTTTTAGAATTAAACAGCGAAAAGAGGGGGCAAAAGTTTCCTCTTTTATTTTTCCAACAAAATGCTGCTCTTTTCGAAAAAACATTTGTTGACTGTAACGTTTCCATATAAATCAAGTCTTACATAAAAACCAGTTGTTTTTATGAAGATTGCGACTATCCTGATTCTGCCTGTTATTGCTTTTTTTACCGCCCAATCGCAGGAAATTGAAAAGAAAAATTATTCAGCACAAAAAGTCGATGGCTTAATTATTAGTGTCGATGGCTTATTTAACGAGCCGGCATGGCTTGCCACTTCATGGGAAAATCAATTTATACAGCACGAACCTTTCGAAGGGAAATCACCTTACCAAAAAACTGAATATGCCTTGCTTTACGACGAAAACAATATTTATGTCGCAATCAAATCGCATGATACAAGTCCCGACAGCATTTCGCTGAGATTGACCCGCCGCGATATTTACGATGGCGATATGGTAGGTATTATTTTCGACACTTACCATGATTTAAGAACCGGTTTTTCGTTTATTGTTTCTGCTGCAGGTGTGAAATCTGATTTTTTAATCAGCGATGACGGAGTAAATGAAGACCCAACGTGGGATCCGATTTGGTGGGTTAAAACAGCAAAAACCGCAACAGGCTGGAATGCCGAAATGCGTATTCCCCTTTCGCAGCTTCGGTTTGCCGAAGGTGAAGAACAGTTGTGGGGAATGCAGGTTTTACGTTACATCTTCAGAAAAGACGAACTTTCGAGCTGGCAACCCATGAAACGCGATAAAGCCGGGTTTATTTCGCAGTTTGGTACAATGAACGGAATAAAAAATATTGAGCCAAAAAACACGTTAAATGTAACTCCGTACGTTGTCGCCCGCACCGAAAGATTTGAAAAAGAGCCTGATAATCCGTTCAGGGCATCGGGTAAAAGCAATGATTTGGCGGCAGGGCTCGATGCAAAAATCGGGCTCACCAATTTCTTAACCATGGACCTCACCATCAATCCCGATTTTGGCCAGGTTGAAGCCGATCCTTCGGAAGTAAATCTTACAGTTTACGAAACTTTTTTCGAAGAAAAACGACCGTTTTTTATCGAAGGCAAAAATATTCTGAATTATTCGTTACAGTTTGGCGATGGCGATTTATCGGCCGAAGGGCTGTTTTATTCGCGCCGCATAGGGCGAAAGCCGCACTATTACCCCGAACTGGAAGAAGGCGAGTACGCTGATGTACCCGAGTTTACAAGTATTTTGGGAGCAGCAAAAATTACCGGAAAAACAAATAACGGTTGGTCGGTCGGCATTTTGGAAAGTGTTACAGCCGAAGAAAATGCCGAAATTGCAGGTATCGGAAACGGCTATACACAATCGGTTGAACCTTTAACAAACTTTTTTGTAACACGAATTCAGAAAGATTTTAACGAAGGAAATACCTATCTGGGCGGAATGATAACTTCGGTTAACCGGAACATTAGCGATGAACATCTCGAATTTCTGCATAAAAATGCCCTTTCTGGTGGACTCGATTTTGTGCATAAATGGAACGATAAAAACTGGCTGTTCGATGCAGGATTGTATTTTAGTCAGGTTAAAGGCAGTGAAGAAGCAATTGAACGTACCCAAAATTCATACATCCACAACTTTCAGCGCCCGGATGCCGGTTATCTCACCTACGATTCAACCAGAACTTCATTATCGGGCAGTGGAGGAAAACTGGCACTCGGAAAAGTTGGCGGTAAATTTAACATCGGCACCATTTTTTCATGGAAAACACCGGGGCTCGAAGTAAACGACATTGGTTATGCCCAGCAGGTTGACCGTGTGATGCAGGTTGTTTGGTCAGGTTATCAGGTTAACGAGCCGTTTTCAATTTTCCGTAAAGGCCGGATTAATCTTAACCAGTATGCAATCTGGGATTTTGGCGGAAACAGAAACTCACTTGGCGGTAATTTAAATGGCTTCGCTCAGTTTACCAATTACTGGTTTGTAAATGCAGGAATTTCGCTTGCAGGCGAACAACTTTTTAATAGCGTTTTACGTGGCGGACCAGCGTTAAAAAATCCAGGGTATAAAAATCTTTTCTGGGGAGTTAATACCAATCAACAGAAGAAATTGACTTTTGAACTGGAAGGATTTACCTATTTCAGCAACGAAAAAAATTTCAGAAATATTTCGGAATACAGTCTTTCTGTAGGTTACAGGCCGTTAAAATCGCTAAGCATACAGGTTACACCCGGGATTGAAAGATACAGCGATGATTTAATGTATGTAAACCAGAAAAATTACGGCAGCGATACACGATACATCATGTCGCACATTGAACGGAATACGGTTAACATGTCGCTGCGAATCAATTACAACATCACACCCGAATTAACAATTCAGTATTGGGGGCAGCCATTTGTTGCAACAGGCGATTACACTGAATTTAAACACATTACCGACAGCAAAGCCGATGAATTAACCGACAGATACCACACATACACTGATAATCAAATAAGTTCTGATGCCGAGAATTATTATATCGACGAAAATATTGATGGAAAAATTGATTATGATTTTGAGAAACCTGATTTCAATGTTAAAGAGTTTCTTTCAAATCTTGTTGTTCGCTGGGAATACCAGCCTGGGTCAACGGTTTACCTGGTTTGGTCTCAAACCCGCAGTCAATATGTGAACGACGGAACATTTGATATTGCAAATGATATTGAAGATTTATTTAATGAAGGAGCAAACAACATTTTCCTGCTCAAATTTTCGTACCGCTTTGGCAGGTAGAGTTTTAACATGATGTATTTGTGTTTCAATAATTGCTTCGGATTTTTATGAAATCTGATTTTTGTGACACTGATGATGAAACATTATTATAAAATACATCCATTTGTCAGGATTGGATTTTTAACTATTCCAATGTTGTTTGCAGGATTGACAAAATAATATTTGGTTTAATTGATTAACTCTTGTAAATTGTCCACCATTAAAACTTTTAAAAAATAAACTTATGGCTGGTATATTTAAATTTACATTCGGCCCCTGGAACATACATGAAGGGGCAGATCCATTTGGTCCTGTGGTGAGAAACACAATCGATTTTGACCGTAAACTGGAGTATTATAAAGAACTGGAATATGATGCTGTTCAGTTTCACGACGACGATGCCGTTCCTGAACTAAATCATCTTACTCCTGCAAAGATTGCGGAAACGGCAAGGGATTTGAAAAACAGACTTTCTGACAAAGGCCTTGCTGCAGAATTTGTGGCTCCACGTTTGTGGGAAGACGCACGGACAATTGACGGCGGATACACCGCAAACAGTGAGATTGATAGAAAATATGCGATTGAAAGATCAAAAAAAGCAATTGATATTGCCAACGAGCTTGGTACCGATTTACTTGTTTTATGGCTTGCCCGCGAAGGTTCGTATATCAGGGAAGC
>DATITY010000462.1:0-2105 GCA_035467235.1 Draconibacterium sp.
CCTGCGAAGTGGCTTTATCTTTTGATGACAATTTGCCTGTTTATATTTTTATTAAAGGTATTATAAGTAAAAACGGAGAGTATTGCATCATAAATGTCTTTGATATTTCCAGGCGAATTCTGGCTGAGAAAGCATTGAGAAGGAGCGAGGAACTTAACCGTTCCATAATTTTACAAACTGCCATGGACGGTTTCTGGCAGGTTAATTTGCAGGGGAAAATTCTGGAGGTGAATGAAACCTATTGCCTGATGAGTGGTTACAGCCAGCAGGAATTATTGTCAATGAAAGTTTCAGAACTGGAAGCATTTGAAACCGATAAAGACGTAGCTGTCCATATCAAAAAAGTGATTCAAACAGGCAAAGAACGTTTTGAAACTATTCACCGGAAAAAAGACGGCAGCACTTTTTACGTCGAAATAAGCACTCAGTACCGGCCTGAAGAAGGAAGATTCGTGTCATTTATCCGTGATATTACCGACAGAAAACAGAACGAAGCTGAGTTAATCTATCACGCCGGACTTGTTGAGAATATTACGGATGCAATTATTTCAACTGATGTAAATTTCAGAATAAAAAGCTGGAATAAGCCAGCCGAAAAAATATATGGCTGGAAAGCAGAAGAAACAATTGGTAAAATGGTTTCCGAAATCATACCAACAGAATATATAACCGATACTTCCAGGGAGGAAGCACTAAAATTATTACTGGCCAATGGAATCTGGCAGGACGAAGTAATTCAAAAACGAAAGGATAAAACATCGGTAAATATTCAGGCATCGGTAAAATTATTAAAGGATAAAAACGGAAATGCAATCGGATCAGTAACTGTGAACCGTGACATTACTGAAATGAAAAAATCTCAGGCAAAACTTAGTCAGAGAGAAGAGCAGTACAGGTCGTTTTTCATCGATAATAACGCGGTAATTCTCCTGATTGATCCTGAAACCGCAGAAATTAAAAATGCAAATCCGGCAGCCTGCAATTTTTATGGCTGGTCATGTTCTGAATCTCGTAATAAAACCCTTTTCGATATTAGTCTGTTTTCCAAAGAAGAAATAATTGGTAACCTTCAGAAAACAAAGAAGGAAAAAAACAATCATTTAATCTTAAAACATCGTTTGGCTAACGGTGAATTGCGCGATGTGGAAGTGTATTCCGGCCCTGTTCAACTTGGAGAAACAATTTTGATATATGGCATTGTTAACGATATTACAGAACAAAGGAAAGCAAATGAACTACTCATCGAAAGCGAGAACCGGTATCGTTCACTTTTTGAACAGAGCAACGATGCAATATTTCTACTTGATTTGGAATCGGGGCAATATATCGACTGTAACCGGTTAGCAGAAAAACTTACAGGTTATACACGCGAAGAAATCCTCAACCTGAAAACCGGAGCATTACTTCCTCCCGGGCATAAAAAGGAGACAGCATCGAACATAGATTTAATACTTTCACGCAATGCACTGCGAAAAGAAACTGAAATAATCACAAAAGATGGTAAAATAATCCCTGTTGAATTTAATTCCTCAAAAGTTGAAATTAATAAAAGGCAGTGCATTTTAAGTATGCTGCATGATATCAGCGACCGGAAGGCAGCGGAGGAAGCGTTAAAGCAAAGCGAAGAAAGAGTAAGACTTAAACTTCAAAGTATTCTGTCGCCCGAAGGAAGTATCGCCAATCTTGAACTGCACGATATTATTGATATTCCGTCTATACAAAATCTCCTGGATAATTTTTATGACCTTGTACAAATACCGGTTGCAATTTTGGATAAAAAAGGTCAGGTGCTTGTGGGTGTTGGCTGGCAGGAAATATGTACAAAATTTCACAGGGCATACCCAAAATCATGCAGAAATTGTTTTGAAAGTGATACTTATCTCACGAAAGGAATTGCAGATGGTGAATTCAGGATGTACAAATGTAAGAACAACATGTGGGACATCGCTACTCCGTTAATAATTGGGGGGGAGCAAAAAGGAAATCTGTTTATGGGGCAGTTTTTCTTTGAAAATGAGCCGCTTGACATAGAACTGTTTCGCAAACAAGCCGGCAAATATAATTATGCTGAAAATGAATATCTGGATGCACTTAAAAAGGTACCA
>DATITY010000463.1:0-14882 GCA_035467235.1 Draconibacterium sp.
ATTATCAGCGCATTAAAAAGTAAGTCACCACTGATTCGATCATCTGCTGCCAATGGTTTATTGGGAAACGTTAGCGCGGAAGCTAAAAATGCCCTGTTACAGGCTTGTACCGATGAATACCGGCTGGTTCGGATTTCGGCGGCAAACTCGCTGGCTGTGTTCCCAAAGGAGCAGTTTACAGCACAGGAAAACGAGGTGCTTGCAAAAGCGATGGAAGAAAACCTGGCATCGATGTTAACCCGGCCTGATGACTGGAGTTCGCATTACAACCTTGGAATTTTCTATCAAAATCAGGGCGAAGCCAACAAAGCGCTCGAATCGTATGAAAATGCCGCCCGTTTGTACCCTGAATCGCTAATGCCGCTGATTAACAGCAGTGTACTCTATTCGTACGTTGGCAATCAGGCCAAAGCAGAAGAAAATCTCAGGAAAGTAATTGAAATTGACCCGGCTAACGAAGCAGCCAACTTAAATTTAGGACTTTTAATGGCCGAACAGGGAAAAATGGATGAAGCTGAAAAGGCTTTAAAAGCAGCACTTCGGGCAAATCCCAAACAGGCTGTTGCTGCTTATAATCTGAGTGTTATAACTGCCTCAAAAAATATTAAAGAAGCTGTTGGATATGCAAAAACAGCAGCGGAAGCAGCACCCGAAGAGCCAAAATATGCATACACACTGGCGTTTTATCAAATGGAAAACAATCAGAAAAACGAAGCGGTTAAGACTTTACAGGGAATAATTAAATCGAATCCGGCATATATAACTGCGGTTAGCTTTTTAGCCGATATTTACATGAAAGACGGCAAAACCCAGGAAGCTGTAAAAGTTTATCAGCAGGCGTTAAAAGCTGAAGGAATTTCAGAACAGGACAAAGCAGCCCTCAGGCAGTCGATTGCGGTGTTAAAGCAAAGTTTGTAGAAGTAATTTAGATTTATGTTATGTGGTTAAATAGCAATCCAACGGTAAATTAGAAGCTATTGGAATAATTTTGAAAAATATGTAAAGTGAAATCATTGAATTTTTAACATTGAAAAATTAAAAAAGAAAACCAACTTAAAAGAATATGTTGAAAAATAAATGTGAAAGAAATTAATAGAATACTGTAAAAGCAAACTTAAAACTAAGAAAGAGATGAATGATAAAATGTATTCAATATATATTTTGGAATGCTCAGATGGTTCGTTTTATACAGGAATGACCTCAAACTTAGATGCGAGAATGAAATCGCATGTGGAGGGAGATGAAAAATGTGCAAGGCACACTAAAACGAGAAAACCAGTAAAACTCGTTTTCTCGTTCAATAACATAAAAGAATCAAGAATTGCAAGAAAAGGAGAGAAATATATTAAAGGACTTACAAGAGAAAAGAAAATAAAGATTATAAATGGAGATATAAAAGCAATACATTTACTCAATAGACAGATAGAATATTAATGATCTTCAGGTTTTTTTATTGTTAAAATTCAAAAACTTCTATGTCAGATTTAAAATATTTAAAGACTACTTTCATAACATTTAATCCTTATTAAAATGCTAATAGTAATCTCACCAGCCAAATCCCTCGATTTCGAAACACCTTCCAGGATTTCGGATTTCACAATTCCTGAATTGCTGAAGGAATCTGAAAAATTAATTGGCCGGCTTAAAACAATGAGCCCGAAACAACTTTCGGCATTAATGGATATTTCAGCCGATTTGGGCGAATTGAATTTTAAACGTTACCAGGAATGGCAAACTCCGTTTACTCCCGAAAATGCAAAACAGGCAGTTCTGGCGTTCAACGGCGATGTTTACCAAGGATTGCAAGCTGCAACACTTTCCGAAGAAAAACTTGTACTTGCACAAACCAAACTGCGTATATTGTCTGGTTTGTATGGCGTTTTAAAACCACTCGATCTCATTCAGCCTTATCGGCTGGAAATGAAAACAAAACTGAAATATTACAAGTCGAAAGATTTGTATGCATTTTGGAATCTGTTGATTACGAAAAATATAAACGAAGCTGTTGCAGAATCGGGAAGCAATGTATTGGTGAACCTTGCTTCTGCTGAATATTTTAAAAGCATCGACAGGAAAAAATTAAAAGCTGAAATTGTAACACCCGATTTTAAAGAGTTTAAAAACGGAAGTTACATCATGATTTCGTTTTTTGCCAAACGGGCGCGCGGATTAATGACCCGGTTTATTCTTGAAAATGACATAAAAGAACCCACTGATTTGTTGGCTTTTAATTCAGAGGGCTACGTTTTTAATCCGCGAATTTCGAAACCTGGAAATCCCGTATTTACAAGGGAAACTTAAATTCGAATAACCAATATCAAATGCTCAATAACCAATTTTCAATTGAAAACCTGAATTCGATTTTTCTTTATTGAAAATTGGTTATTGCCTGCCCGACTGAGTCATTCAGGTGGGAATATTTTTCAATGGATATTTTTTACTGATAAAGATTTCTCCTCCTGCGTTGTCGAAATGACAAATCCGGAACAAAAATTAAAACGGTAAATCGGCTGCTGTTTCTTCGTCCGGTTCCGGAGGAATATCTTTAAAACTGTATTCAGGTGGACCATCGGGTAGATTATTGGCAGATGGTTTGTCGATTTTCCAGGCATTTATGTTGTGAAACCACTTCCCGTTATACTCGCGCGATTCTAAATTGAATGAAACTTCAACCATTTCGCCTGTTGATAATCCATCGATTAAAGGGGTTTTGTCGCCAAATAATGTGAAGCAAACTTTTCGTGGAAACTGCTCTTCGGTTTCTATCACGAACTCGCGTTTGTTCCACTCTTTGCCTCCTTTGCTAACCCCGGTTTCCGGTTTGAGTATCTGACTTACCCTGCCTTTTACACTTAATGCCATAATTTGTTTTTTTGTTGTTAAGCTTGTTTTATACCGGTTAAAGTTAAAAAAGAAACCCTTTGCAAAATTAATTTGCAAAGGGTTTTTATCATAAAATTATTAACGACTATTTTGTTGGTTCCGGTTTTACTATTTCGAGTAATTCAACTTCGAAAATAAGTGCTGAATTAGGACCGATGTCGCCACCTGCTCCACGTTCGCCATAAGCAATGTTCGATGGTAAATAAATTTTCCATTTCGAACCAACCGGCATTAACTGTAATGCTTCTGTCCATCCCGGAATAACCTGTCCAACACCAAAAACTACGGGTTCGCCGCGGTCAACCGAACTGTCGAAAACTTTACCATCGATTAAAGTTCCATGGTAATGAACGCGAACCTGGTCAGCTGCAGTTGGCATCGGGCCGGTTCCTGCTGTTAAGATTTCATACTGCAACCCGCTTTCAGTAGTTGTAACACCTGCGCGGGCTTTATTTTTTTCAAGGAAAGCATTGCCTTCTTCAAGGTTTTTTTGAGCTTTTCTTTCACCAGCGCCTTCAAAAAATTTCTGAACCAAAGCGTTTGCCTGTTCAGGAGAAATAACTGAATCTTCACCTAAAGTAGAAGCACGAAAAGCTGCTGCCATGGCTTCTTTGTTAATTTCATCGCCTCCTGGTGCAGTTTCCAATTGTTTCAGGTTATTTGAACCAACCAAAACACCAATTGCATAACTTACCGAGTCGATGTTCGATTCAAGTTTGACTGTTTTACCTCCTTGCTGGCACGAAGCGCTGAGCGCTAAAACGATAACCAGCCCATAAATGATACTGTTCTTCATGTTGTTAAATATTTAAATAATTTTTAATAATTCCACATCAAAAATAAGAGTTGAGTGAGGCCCGATAGCACCACCTGCACCATGACTTCCATAAGCAAGTTCTGACGGAATAAAAAGTCTCCACTTTGAACCTGTTGACATTAACTGCAATGCTTCAACCCAACCCTGAATAACACCGTTTACCGGAAAAACTGCTGGCTGCCCACGTTCCACAGAACTATCGAAAACGGTTCCATCGATTAATGTTCCATGGTAGTGACATTTTACCTGATCGGTTGAGGTTGGTATTTCTCCGTCACCTTCAGATAATACCATGTATTGAAGACCACTGGGGAGTTCAATAACTCCTTTCTTTTTACGGTTCTCGGCTAAAAATTTCAAACCTTCCTCAAGGTTACCAGTGCTTTTATTCTGATTTAATTTTCCGATGAATTCTTCGAGAATTGCGTTGGCTTCTTCAGGATGAATAAGTGGCTTGTTACCTTTGAAAACATCCTTAAACCCATTTAGAAAAAGTTCGGGATTAACTGTATTTACTCCCGATTGAATTAGGTTTCCGGCAATACTCATGCCTAATGCATAACTAAAATTTTCGAGTTCGCCGTACAATTTATTTTCAGCCATTAATCTTTTTTGTGTTAAAGCGTGCGAATATAATGTAATTTTTTGGCAATTAAATCTTTGCCTCTTTTTTTATTCCACGTAACATCTGATTTTTGCCGGGAGGACCGGGAAGTCTTTCCATTTCGAATCCGCTGGCTGTCAGTTGTCTCCGAACTTCGCCCTTGGCGCTGTACGTAACAATTATTCCTTTGGAAGAGGTTATGGAATGAATTTTCCTGAAAATAACAGGAGTCCACATTTCAGGTTGTTTATCAGGACCAAACGCATCGAAATAAATTACGTCGCAATTTTCAAATTGTGTTAAATTAATATCAATTAAATCGCCATAAATTTTTAACAGATTAAAGTATTCAGAAATTCCGATAATCTCATCCCATTTACAAACATGAATTTTTTCGAAAAGAATTTGGGCCTCGGTTGAAATTAGCTTACCAAAATTTAACTTTTCAATGATCTTTTTTTCGAGTGGGTATTTTTCGATAGTAATATAATAAGTTGGTCTTTTTTCCTGTTCAGCGCGCAATGCAGTTAACAAACAATTCAGTCCGGTTCCAAATCCTATTTCAAAAACTTTTGGGTTTTTGCCGGTATGAAAATCATATCCTTTACCGATATACACATAATTTGATTCGGTAATTGCCCCATTTACCGAGTGGTATTGTTCGTCTATTTCGGTCAGATAAATTGTGTGCGAACCATCTGAAGTATTTATTATCCGCATAATACAGTTGTTTCTGTTGAAAAGTAAAGCTATTTTTACGCGACAAAATTAGAAATATATGTTGGTAAAATTATTTAACGAAAATCCAAACCTTCGCGAAATTCTCAGAATTGTGGATATTCTGCGTAAAGGAGGATTAATTATTTACCCAACCGACACAATATACGGATTAGGTTGTGATATAACCAATGCAAAGGCTGTTGAAAAAGTTGCCAGAATTAAAGGCGTAAAAGTTGAAAAAAATAATTTCTCATTTATTTGCAGCGACCTAAGTCATATTTCAGACTTCACAAAACCAATTTCGAATTCGGTTTTTAAACTGATGAAGAAAAACCTTCCGGGTCCGTTTACATTTATTCTTGAAGCGAACAACAATTTGCCGAAATATTTTAAAGGTAAAAAAACAGTTGGTATTCGTGTTCCTGACAATAATATAATTCGCGAAATCATCAGGGAATTGGGCAATCCGATTCTTTCAACATCTATTCGCGATGAAGATGAAATTCTGGAATATACCACCGACCCTGAACTGATTTACGAAAAGTATCAGGACATTGCAGAAGTTGTTATCGATGGCGGATACGGGGAATTTGTACCTTCAACAATTGTGGATTGCACAGGTGACGAAATACAAATTATTCGCGAAGGTAAAGGAGTGCTGGAATATTAGAATATTGAATATTGGAACAGAATATTAGCCAAGTTGCTATTTGACCACATTTTATTGTTTCCAGAATGAAGGACTAAAAAGCACAAGAATCGTAAACAATTCAAGCCTTCCGAGAAGCATTAGAAATGAAAGAAACCATTTCCCAACTGGATGAATATGTGCAAAAGTTGCCGCAGGTCCAACCGATCCTAATCCGGGACCAATATTGCCAAGAGCTGTAGCCACAGCACCCATTGAGGTTTCCAAATCGGGTTCAAACAACATGAAAATAACAGTACTTACTCCAAAAATCATAAAATAGATTACAAAAAATGCCAGTACATTAGTTACAATTTTAGTGTCAACAGAATGGTTGTTGAACTTAAGTGGAATAACTGCGTTTGGATGTACCATTCGTTTCAATTCGTAATAACCGTTTTTAAACAGCAATACAATTCGCATAATTTTTATTCCACCACCCGTGGAGCCAGCCGAACCACCAAAAAAGAAAACTGAAAAAATAAGGGCAATAAGCACAGGTTGCCAAAGCAAATAATCTACCGTTGCAAAACCAGTTGTTGTTATAATGGATACCACCCAGAAAAGTGAATTGCGAAAAGTTTCTTCAACTCCGGTCTGGGTTGAAATTAGTAATCCGGTAAAAATCAACAAAGTAAATCCCAGGATAATAAATACATAAAACTTAAATTCCTCGTCTTTTAACAATGGTTTAAATTTACCCCTGATTGCAAAATAGGTGAGTGTGAAATTCGTACCTGCCATAAACATGAATGCAATGATAACATACTGAATATAAGGCGATGGCCAAAAAGCGATGCTGGCTTGTTTTGTTGAAAATCCTCCGGTGGCCATTGTCGCGAAAGAATGGCAAACGGCATCGAATAAGGGCATTTTACCTATCCACAATAATATGGTTTCAGCAACGGTTAAAATGAGGTAAATTACCCACATGGCAGCTGCGGTTTGTTTGATTCGCGGACTTATTTTATCGGGTGTAGGACCAGGAACTTCAGCAACATAAAGCTGCATACCACCAATACCAAAAATAGGCAATACTGCAAGCGAAAGAACAATAATTCCCATTCCGCCCAGCCAGTGAGTTAAGCTTCTCCAAAATAAAATACCATGGGATAAAGACTCAATATCATTCAAAATCGATGAACCGGTTGTAGTAAAGCCCGACATGGTTTCAAAAAAGGCATCGGTAAAACCTGGTATGGCTCCGGTAAATAAATAGGGTAAACTTCCAAGTAACGAAAAAATAATCCAAACAAGAGAAACAATAATAAAACCTTCTCGTTTGCCAATATCCTGGTTTGCTTTTCTTGTGAGCAAGATAATTAAAGCTCCTGCCGATAAGTTTAGTCCCGAAGAAAGAACAAAGCCCATCGTATCTTTTTCATTATATATTAATGAAACCGCCAAAGCAAGAAGCATCGCTGCTCCTTCAACAAACATTAGAAGCCCAACTACACGAAAAATGATTTTTATGTTCATTACCTAGATTCCCAACAGTAACTATTTAAAGAATTTTTCAAGTTTTTTAATGCCCGAAGGTAAAGTAAATACTACAATTTTATCACCCTCCTGAATTACCGTTTCTCCATTGGCAATATATCCGTTATCGCCCCTGATGTAACCTCCAATAACCGCTTCTTGCGGAAAATCCAGATTTTTTAATGGTTTATCAGTGATTTTTGCCCCTTGTTTCGCAATAAACTCGAAAACTTCAGCATCAGAAGCAGTTAAGCATTTCACTTTCGAAATAGCAGCATTGAGTGTAAACTTGTAAATGTAACTGGCAGCATTTAATTTTTTATTGATGACACTGCCAATATCCATTTTTTCGGCCAAGCCCATAAATTCAAGGTTTTCAACTTCGGCAACAGTACGGCGAACTCCAAAAGATTTTGCCAAATGGCACATCAGTATATTTGTTTCAGAATTTCCGGTAGTTGCAACAAATGCATCCATTTTTTCAATCCCTTCGTCTTTTAACAGTTTAAAATCTCTTCCATCACCGTTAATTACCAGTGTTTTACCGTATTTGTCAGCAATTTTCTCGCATTTTTCGCGATTAATTTCAATTATTTTTATACGATACTGGTCGCCCAGTTTTTCAACTGCTTTTTGTGCAACCCGACTACCACCAAGAAACATTATATTCCGAACGCCAAAAAGCTTTTTACCGGTGATATTAAATACGTGTTGTTGTTCAATTTGTGTTGTTACAAAAAATACAATATCGCCATCTTTAATAATATCATGTCCTTTTGGAATTATGGTAACATTTTCGCGATTAATTGCAACCACAGAAATATTGTGATCTTCAAGTTTTAGCTCTTCCAGACTTTTTTGCAGAATAAGTGCATTTTCACGGACTTTTATTCCCATCAAAATAAGTTTGCCATTTGAAAATTCAATTAACTGCCGGGTCACGGTCTGTTTTACTGATGCTACAATTTCTTTCGCAGCCAGGCTTTCAGGGTAAATAAGTTCGTGAATACCCATGTTTTTTAATTTTGCCTTATAGTTTTCGCGCAAATATTCAGAGTTATTAATTCGTGCAATTGTACGATTTACTCCAAGGTACGAGGCCATTGAACAGGCAAGTACATTTCTCTCCTCGAAAGGGGTAACCGCAATAAACAGATCAGCCTTTGCAATCCCGGTTTTTTTAAGATCCTCGAATGAATGAGCAGAACCGGTAATTGTCATTAAATCTATTTGAGAACTTATTTTTGATAGTTTTTCGGGCGAGTCGTCAAGTAAAACAATATCGTGTGATTCATCGGTTAACATTTTTGCCAAATGCGTACCAACCTCGCCGGCACCTGCAATTACTATTTTCATATATAAGCTGTCTTAAAAATTAGCCGGCAAATGTAAAATATTAACTTATGCATTTCTACCAATTAGTAATTTATTCTTGCCGAAAAAATATTGAATTAACGTTGAAAGTTACCATTTTTTTCTGAATGCACCTTCGGTAGTTGTATAATGAATCAGGGTTGGATGTATCTCATTTTTTCCAAAAAATCTTTTGTTCGAAATTATTTTTGTACCCGATTCAATATCAACCGGATTAAAATCAAGTTTCTTTGGATTAATTATAAAATCAGGCAATTTGTCTTTATTTAAATCAGGTATGTTTTTCTGAATTGAAAGTGATTTACCTTCAAAAAATACCAGCCTGTCTTTCAGTAAAATATTTTCATCTGTTAGTGTATCGGTTGAAATTAAGAAAACCGGTGGATTTAATCCCAGCTTTTGTTGTGTATTGATCCCCGGGCAATAATTCATTTCTTCTTCCTTTATTTTTTCTTCTGAGATGATATAATTTTTCTTTCCGTGAATGAGATGGATAATTGGATTTTTAGCTGTATTATATACTATCAGCTCGTTGTGGTTTAAACGATTGCTTTCGTTCAACAAATTTGAAAAAGAAAGTAAAAGGGTGAAAAACAGTGTGGTTTTTATCAGATAAACCTGATTACTTTTTAAGTAAATAAAAACCGAAGTTACAATAGCAGTTATAAATATGAATTGAATCTGATTTACAGACATTTCAAGAACCGAAAATGGCAGCAGTTCTATTGAAGAAAGGAGGAAATAAATTGTTTTGATCATGTAATTCAGTAAAACTGCCAACAGATTTGACAAAACATAAATCTTTGAGACAAACAAAAGCAGAATTCCTAACGGAATAAGAACCATTACTGCTGGAATTACAAAAGTGTTTGTTAACCAGAAATAGGTCGGAAATTGCCCGAAATAATAGGTGGTAATTGGAAATGTAGCAATTTGTGCAGCAAAAGAAACGGTAATCAATGACCAGAAATACCTAAGGAATTTGTTCTTAACGAAAACCAGTTTCTCCAGTTTGGGTTGAAGAAAAACGATTCCAAAAACTGCTGTATACGATAGTTGAAATCCGATATCGAATAAATTGTTTGGATTAATTAGAAGTAAAACAAATGCTGAGGCTGCCAGAGAGTTATAAATATTTGATTTTCGGTGCAGATTATCGCCGATTACGACTATGGAAAACATTGCCGAAGCTCGCATTACAGAAGGTGAAAGACCTGTTAGAAACGCATAAAACCATAAAATTAAAATCGACACAATAACAAAAATAAAGCGTCCGGTTTTCAGTTTCTTCAGAAAACCAAAAAGTAACATAATCACCAAAAAAACTATCCCGACATGTAATCCGGAAACAGCCAAAACATGAGATGCGCCTGAAGCTGAGAAAACCTGTTTTGTTTCAGGATCGAGTTCTCGTTTATATCCAAGTGTTAATGCCGAAAGGATTTCAAATTCTGTTTCATCGATGGGTTGACTTCGATATATTTTTAAAAGACTTTCTCGAATTCGTTCAGCATAGCAAATGAGTGAAAATGTTGTTTGTTTTGTTTTTATCCAGTTTCCAGTTGATAAATAAACCTGCCTGTAAATTCTTTTTTGTCCGAGGTATTTTTTGTAATCAAATTCATACGGATTGTTTTTGTTCTCTATCGGTTGTGGCGCATTACTGAATAAAATAATGTCGCCGGCTTTTAGTTTTTGCACTGTTTCATCTTTGGCAAAATAGGCAATCACCAATTCTTTTGTTGGGTGCACTGAATCGTTATGATATACTGCATCAACCTGAAGAACTGATTTATATGAATTTGGTTTTTCCTGTGGAGTCTCCAATATAACAGCAGCGAAATTTCCATTTTCATAAAAAAAAGGTTTTTTGTTGAATTGATGCAAAACAAAAATTCCAAGAAAAACAAAAAAGAATTGGATTCCAAGGCCAAACAGAAAATTGTAAGAGTACCTGTAGTTTTTGTTGAAAAAAATCAGTAGAAACAGTATTATTGCTAAAACAGCAAAAATAAGTTTTACATCAGCGGCAAAGTATGTCCCGATAATAATTCCAGTTGCAAGAGCAATTGACAATCGCAGAAAGGGTACATTTTGAACTGTTTTTTCCAATTGTTTTTGGTTTGAAGGATGTTGCTTCAAACGGATTAACAATAAAAGTAGACAATTATCTCAAAACAGGAACTTTTATACGGTAATTGGGTTGCACATTTCCGAGGGCAATGTCTTTAAGTTTACCTTTAAGTAATCGTTTCCTAAGCGGCGATAAATAATCAATAAACAGTTTGCCTTCCAAATGGTCGTATTCATGTTGAATAACCCTGCCTGCAAAACCGCTGTAAACTTCGTCGTGCTCTACAAAATTTTCATCGAAATATTTTATTCGAACCGTATCTGGTCGTGAAACATCTTCCCTGATTTCGGGTAAACTTAAACATCCCTCGTTCATTACCCAGTTTTCTCCTGATAATTCAATTATTTCAGGATTGATAAATACTTTTTTAAAATCATTTAATTCAGGCTCTTCATCAGCATTCGCAGTTCCGTCGATAACAAACAGACGAATTGGTAAACCGGTCTGAGGGGCGGCAAGTCCAACACCATCAGCATAATACATGGTTTCCCACATATTTTCAATAATTTCTTTTAACCCCTCATTGTCTTTTTCAATATTTTCAGCTCTTTTTCTAAGGATAGGATCTCCGTAAACTGTAATCGGATATTTCATGTCAGCTCTGTTTGTTTCTTTTATGTTCCAAAAAACTTTGTAAAATTATTGTAGCACTAATCCCGTCAATCAATGCTTTATCCTGTCTTTTTTCTTTTTTTAATCCACCATCAATCATGGTTTGAAACGCAATTTTCGATGTAAATCTTTCATCAACAAGTTCCAATTTCATTTCGGGATATTGAATTTGAAATTTCTTTAAAAACGGATTTATATATCTAACAGCTTCCGAGGCCTCGTTGTTCATTTGTTTTGGATAACCTACAACAACTGTTTCAACCGTTTCCTTTTGAAAATAATCAGTTAGAAAATCCCAAATGGTATAGGTAGGAATCGTTGTAAGCCGATTGGCAATAATTTGTTGAGGGTCGGTAACTGCCAGCCCAATTCTTTTCCTTCCATAATCGATCGATAATATTCTCGCCATTTAATATTTTAAAAGTTTGCAAAAGTACAGAGAATAGCCAAATAAAAAAAAGGTGTATTTTTTATTTCAAGTGTATTTTGAAGGAGTTTAATTAATATATTCTGTTTGGCATAACCTTTGTGAATGTCGCAACAGATATCTGTTTTTTTAAGGCGCCAAAAGAGATTAGCAAAAAGATTTTTGAATCTTAAATTAAGAAGTCATGAAAACAACGAAATTCAGACTGCTTGCAACGATCATAACTCTGGCGGCAGTACTTACAGCAACTACTCCCACCAACGCTCAACGCCGTTCAACTTCAGACAGCAAAAAGGAAAATAAAGTAGAAAATACCCGTTCCGGCAACAAGACCAATGTTGAAAAAAAGAGCACATTTCGGGAAGATGCGAAAGAGTTGAAGTCAACTTATCGTTCTACAAGCAATACCCATGAAGTTAAACGAAGTAATTCATCAGCTTCAGATGAAAGGAACCGGGAAAGTATGCGAAACACTGCCCGTTCAAATCAGCACGATAAAAACAAATCAGAAAGGATTGCTCCTGAAAATAAGTCGAATAAAAATAAAAGTGAAAATCGGGGACGTACCGAAAACCGAACAAAACATGTATCCAATGACAGGAATGGTAAATCGGACAAAGCAATTGCCAACGCCGCAGAAATGCCGAGACGTTCAACAGGATATGATACTGGGAATAGCAAAGGCAATAACAGGGAACATTACAATTCAAATCGGTCGGTTGCTAGCAGCAATTCTGAAAGATACAACCACAATTCCGAAGACATAAGATACAAACCAGGCAGAGATTACAAGGGAAGTGATAAATACTGGTCGTCAGATTACAGAGGAGATAACCGGAATAATAAACATTATTACGGAGATAAGAATTACCACAATTATAAACATTGGGACAGAAACTGGGAAAGTTACCGGTGGAATCACAATAGCTGGAGAAATTATTACAGCTACTACGATCCATATTCATACCGGAATAATAAGTATTATTATCACCACCATTATTACGGGCATGTAATCCGCAAGTTTGTTTACCGTCCACAAATCTATATTCACAATCATGTGAAGTATTATTGTTATGATGGTTTCTTTTTCAGGTACCGCAGTGGCGTTGGTTATGTGCTGGTTGATATTCCTTTCGGAATGGATTTCGAGTGTTTGCCCGACGAATATGAAAGAGTTTATGTAAACGGTTATTTATATTTCAGGGTTGGAAATCTGTTTTTTGAAGGAACCGGTTATGGATTCCGTTTGGTACACTATCCGGAAAGATATTATGCTTACAATGAAGGTTTTTGCAACGAAGGATTCAGATTTAACGATATGAATTATTAATAGACATTTAACTACACTTCAAAAACTGCTTTTCCCGGGCAGTTTTTTTTGGACGATAAATTAATTCTTTTTGAATTTATTATTGAACTTGTTTTTAATTCGAAGAATTCAACTATTTTTATGGTTTCATAATCACCAATAATAGAGTGTAAAAAATGGCGTCTATTTTAAAGCGGGATCAAATACCGCCAAAACAAGCTGAATACTGGAGAAGAAATTTCGCTGAAGAACAAAAAAGCATTTTTAATCTTACAGTTCCAAAAATTTTACTTCAACGGGATACCTATAAAAAACTGGCGGGCGAAAATGAAAACCGTCTGCGAATTTATTTGGGTTTGGAACCTGAAGTTAACGACGGCAAATATGTTTTATGCGCTTATGCTGTATCTTCTTTTCTTTTGGGTAGCGGCGATGTTTATGTCGATTATGAAACTCCGGTTTATAAATTGGGGGTTACAAATGAAAATTATGCTGATAAATCAAAACAGGTTATCGAAAGTATCAGGAATTACAGGAAATGGCGTTTGGGCGAACTTGATTCGGAATCGGAAACCGCAGCTTTTCGAAAATACATTTTCCCTAATGCTTACCTATTAACCAAATACGAACTTCACGAAATATTTAATGTGCAGGGAAGACCTGAAGCTCAAATTGAATTTGGGGTAACAAAAACCATGAATATTCTGATTTGGCCGGAAGCAAAGGAAAACAGGGCTTTCGACGACGAAGGCGAAGTATTTGATTACGGGATTCCATGCCCACCGGTTTGTGATGAGGGAAGTATTTATAACTCATAGCACCAGTTAGTTGGATGTTTATTTTCAAAATTAATGCGCTTACTAATCTTATTGCATTTATTATTGGTTGTATCCATTTCAAATACTTTTCAAAAGAAATTAAAATTGTATTTTATTTTGTAGCCTTTGGCGTTGCAACAGAGATTTTTACGAGGTTTTACAAACATTTTTGGATGCAAAATACCGGTCCAATAGGTCATTTTTATTTTCCGGTGGCATTTTTCATCATGGGGATGTTTTTTCTAATGATTTTAAAGGATTTTATTAAACCTGCATATATTTTAATCCTTATAATTTCATTCGAAGTTTTTAGCCTGATAAATGTTCTTTTTATTCAGGATTTATATGAATTTCCGAGTCTTACGGGTTCTATAGGTGCAATGATTCTTTTCCTGTTTTCAGTTGCTTTTTTCACAAAGGTTATGACAGAAGCTAAAATATTGAAACTTGCACAGGAACCGCTAATCTGGATTAATTCAGCAGTTTTGGTTTACTATACCGGAAATTTTATCTTCTATGTGTTACTCAATTATGCTAATAACTATTCAAGGGAATTTGCATTGTTAACCGTAAAGTTTTTTTCCTATATAAATCTTTTGTTTTATTTGTTAATTGCCATTGGCTTTTGGAAAGTGAAAAAAGTTAAATCATAATAAGTCGGCTTTTAAGGGAGAACCATTTATTCAATTCCGGATTTTTCATCAAAAAACCAATTTTCTTAACTATTTTCGTTTATTCCAAATTGTACTCAAAAATTACGTTGATTAAATATGACCGATTTAGGAAGCAATAGTATCATCCCGATTTATTTTATTGGAACGCTTGGAATGGTGTTGCTTGCTCTTTCAATTTTTTTCTTTTTTGTAACCTATCAAAAGCGATTGTTGAAAAAACAGCTCGAGCTGAATGAAATCAGGGCACGCCAGCAGGAAGAGATTTTGCAAAATTCAATATCATCCCAGGAAAAAGAACGAAAACGAATAGCGCAGGATTTGCACGATGAAGTTGGGGCAATGC
>DATITY010000464.1:0-5275 GCA_035467235.1 Draconibacterium sp.
TGGTTCATTGTTGGAATGCCAAGAATATTTTCCATGGTTCGCACCATATTTATTTGTGAGTAAAAAGTGGAAACTACCTCATTTCGTTTTGTGTACGGGCTAATAACCATTCCAACCGTCCGGTGGCCGTCAACATGGTCGAGTCCGGCCTGTGGATCGTCTTCTGTAACAAAAATGCAGGTTTCTTTCCAGAATTTGCTGTTCGAAATGGCTTCCACAATCTGTCCGAAAGCAAGGTCGTTATCAGCAACTGCTGCCCGTGGTGTGGGCATACCCGGCCGCGTTCCGGAAGTGTGGTCGTTTGGCAGCAGCATGATTATAAAGTTGGGGAAATTATCGTTTTTCTCAAATTCCTTTAATTCTTTTATAAATTCAGCGGCACGGTAAACATCGGGCACTTTGTTCGGAAACCCTATAAATGTCGGGCAAATGTAAGGTTCAAGTTGCTCAAGGTTTGCTTTTGCCCTGATGGTAATTTTTTTTGTTCCGTTTTTAAAATCGTTGTAAATTTCTGTGAAAGTTGCCCGTGTTGGAGTAATTTCGGCATTTACAAATTCGCCGTAATTGCGAAAGGTCATTCCTTTTTTCAACACGCCATCCCAGATGAATCCAGAACTTGCGTATGCCAGCGGATCATCGCCATCGTAAGGATAACTGCGGGTAAAATCGCCAAACGATTTTTCCAGGTAATCTGTCACAAAAGCTTCGTTTGTCCACTGATGGCCATCCGCGCTGAGAACTCCGCTGCAGTAATAATTATCCATCAGCACAAAAGTTTCAGCCAGTTTGTGGTGGTTTGGCGTAATTTCTTTTCCAAAATGAACCAGACTGGTGTCACCGTTTCCCTGTGGCATATCGCCAAAAACCTGGTCGTAAGTTCTATTTTCCTTGATGATATAAACAACATGCTTAAAATGTGAGGTTTGGTCGGGTAGATAAGGAACTGCAACTTTCTTTTTATCTTTTAAAGATTGGTCTGAATACAAGGTTGCAAATGAATTGTTTCGCGAGACAATCTCTGTCATTTTTGTCAATTCAGCCTTGCCCGGTATTGGTATTATCGAAATGCTTCCTAAATGATCATGCGAATTGTATCCTTTTCGGTCAGTTCTTTGGTTTCTTGAACCGATGCCTTTTACATTTGCTACATACAAATTGCTTCCTGAATTATCAACTACCACAGCACCCGGATACCAACCAGTTGGAATGTATCCTGCGATTCGGAATTGATTGCCGGTTTCAATCACACAAACCGAATTATTGGTTCCGTTGGCAACATACAAAAATGCTCCATCCGGCGAAATAGCCAGGGCATTTGGCGAACTGCCAAAAGGAAGGTCATCTTTCATTTTGACGGAAATTTCGCTGACAACTTCATCGGTTTCGGTATTGATTACGGAAATAATATCGCTGTTTGCACAGGCGACAAATAAAAGCGATTTATCGCGGTTAAAAACCATTCCAGAAGGATGCAAACCAACTTCGATTGACTTTTCCTCGATATTTTTTTCAAGATTGATTACAGAAACAGTTCCGCTATTCGCTATTCCGGTAACCGAATCAACCAATACCTGACTTCCCGAAGAATTATAGGAGGATTCTACAGCTTTCGGATGGCGTCCTCCCCAGTTTGAAACGTAAGCTTTTGATTCTGATTTTAACAAAACATCGTACGGCGCAATTCCTACGGGAATTTCTGTAATAGCAGTATCGGGCAGGTTTATTACTGCCAGCGAATTATTCCTGCTAAGCGTAACAAATATTTTATTTTCAGCATTATTCAAGGTAATTCCTCCGGGGTACGGTTTCCCTCCAATCGGTGGTATAGGCAATTTAATGGGTGATTGCCAGTTCAGAATGTTATTTTTATCAAGGTGGGCAATTAAAATCCTTTCTTCGGCATCGGTTACAAAAATGTTGCTGCTTTTTTCAGAATAATAAATCCCTTTAAACGACGAACCGGTTTCGGGAAATGGAAGACTTTGCATTATTGTCCTGTCTGACAACCGGATAAGTTCGATCGAATTTTTGTTTTTCACCGCAAGAAGTCCTTTTTTCTGAATTAAAGCCAGATCGACAGGTCTTCCCGGCATATAAACCTGAAATCCCGCAGGTCGCAACAATTGATTTGTAGGAACAAGAATACTTCCATCTGGTTGTATTCCAACTTGTTGGTTCCCGGAAATTTTTTGAGCCACAATTTGGTAACCTGAAAATAGTGCAAATGTGGCAGACAATGCTGCAATCAAAATATTTTTAATATTGGTTTTCATTTTTCTGATTTTTAAAGATTAAAATTCCCTTTTCTGGCAGGTTTATATCGTTAAAATTCTATTTTTCCTTCTCCCGGTTTTCGAGTCTGTATTTATCTTTTTCCTTGCTGTCTTTTATCATGTCATTCATATTGTCGAGTTCCGGCGATTCTTTAAGTGCTTTCCAGTTGAAATTTTCGTCAAACGGGTCGAGCGCTATTTGTGGTTCAAAAATTCTTGAATCTACAGGAATTGCATTATAAGGCGTAAAATCGGGTGTTTCAGTAAAGAAATCGGCAAAGTCGGTAGCACCTGCATCATATTGATTTAGATAAGGTAAACCCAGAATATTCCAGAAGGTTTTAAAAATACTGCCAAAACTGTAATGAAAATGGCTCACAAAGTCTTTTTTCACCCACGGCGAAATCAACATTAAAATACTGCGGTGGGCATCAATGTGGTCAACTCCGTTTTGTGCATCGTCTTCAGTAATCACAATCAGCATGTTTTTCCAGTAAGGCGTGTGCGAAAGAAATTCAACAATTCGCCCAACTGCCAAATCATTATCGGCCATGTAACTTTCACGAAATGGATATCCGGCTTCAGGACGGTCGTCAGCGCCATGGTCGTTAGGTATTATTACCGTTAAAAGTGCCGGCATCGAATCTCGTCCGTTCATCCATTTTTCGGTAAATTCCTTTTGAAACTGGTCAACCCGGAACTGATCGGGGATGGCCATGTTGTAAGTCGGATATTGTTTCGAAGTGCGTTCCCAGATGGGTTGCGGCAGCGGATAATTGATGTAGTGCCTGATTCCTTCATACTTGAATTGTTCTTCATAAATACCCGGTTCGAACATGATACTAAAACCAAAATTGTAAAAGTTGATTTTATTTCTTTCCAGGTGGTCCCACATCGAGCCGGCTTCGTTGTAATCTTCAGGATAAATGGCGCCTGCAGCGCCGTTCATGGCATAAATGCCGGGCGCTTTAGAACCGAATTTGAACTCACGGTTTCCACCGTAACTTGCGGCTGTGCAGGTTTCTGTCCATTCGTTGGGATAGGTGTTCACCAGCCAGCGATGTCCATCAGCAGAAACATCGGAATCGACATAAAAATTATCAGAAATGGCAAACTCCCGCGCCAGTTTCAGGTGGTTCACCATTACATCGGCATTTTCAACCAATGCGGTTTTTTTACTATTTCTGAAAGCCACGCCAGTTCCGTAACGTGCCAGTTCCGGATCGCCTTTACCTTTTTCATTCTGCCCGAAAACTTCGTCATAGGTTCGGTTTTCCTTCGATATAAAAACAATGTGCTTTATCGGACTGACTTTTTCTCCGGGATAAAGCGGTACAGGATTATTTTTCCGGACAGCAAATTTTTCGGCACTGGCCTTTTCAAAAATGAAATTGTTCGAAATTACCTGTTCAGTATATTTTTTCAATTCTTCATCTGTCGGAATATCAACAACCTGAACTGTTCCTTTCATAAGCGAACCAATATAACTTCCCTCCGGACCGCGGTCAAATATTGAACCTCCGTTGGGGCCGCTGCCAAAACCTTTTGCATTCGATACAATCAGTTTTTTCCCGTCGTTGCTCACTTTTAATTTTGCAGGAAACCACCCGGTCGGGATAAATCCGGTAACTTTCAGTTTTGAAACATCAACAACTGCCACAGCATTAATTCCTGAACAGGCAACGTATAATTTTTGGTTGTCGGGTGAAAGTGCAAGTCCAAACGGAATTACCCCGCGAAATTGTTTTACCCGTTCGTCAGGTTTAATAAAAATGGTATTAACAACCGTATCTTTTTCGATTGAAATAACCGAAATATTGTCGTTGGTTCCGTTGGTCACAAAAACATATTTATCGGTTGCCACCAGCGAATTGGGACTGGCACCGCCAACCGCGGGAATGCCTTCTACCAGCGCACCGATCAGATTACCGGTTTTTGTTTTGGCAATTACTTCAGGTTTTTCAGGGTTTGACACACTTACTGTAAATATCGAAAAAGCATCGGGAGAGTTCATTTCACCCAAACCGGGAATGGAAACACTATCGTTTTCAATTCCTCCAATCATTTCCATACTTCCATAAGCAAATGCAGGGTATTTCATTGCTTTTTCAGACACATTTTTTTCTGTAATTCCATTAATCAGGCTGTATTGAAACATCCCAACGTTGGCTAAATACACCTTTTGTTCGTCGGGTGACAAACAAATTCCAAATGGATATCTACCCACCAGAACACTATGTTCATGTTTTCTTGTTTCGGTATTTATAATCAACATCCTGAAACCAATCTGGTCAACAGCGTACAGTTTTTTTCCATCCTTCGAAAGAACCATGTCGCCAATGTAACCGTGCGAATAATCAACGTTTTCAGAAACAAAAGAACAGTCGATTGAGTCCTTCTTTTCGCCGGTTTTCAAATCGAAAATATAAATTTTGTTTTCCTGTCCTCCGGAAACATAAACCACGGAATTATCATTTGAAACTGCAAGCCCCATAAAAACTGAAGCCAGAACGCCTTTGTCGGTGGCCGGTCCGGGCGGTATTTGCTGCACATCAGGATTTTCGGATAAAATATTGCGAATGATGGTAATTGATAGCGGGCTGATTCCTGAATTGGCTGTAATTACAGTATTTCCATCAGGGCTTAAAATTAATCCGTAAGGGTGGGGGGCAACTACGATACTTTTCCCCGCAGGAGTAATAATTCTGCCGTTGGGTATTATTGTTTGACCTGTTTTGTTTATGGTAACGTACTGTTCGCCAGCGGGTGCTGAAATTATCCAGGGATCAACCTTTTCCAATTTTGAACATGATTGAAAAATAAAAAGGGCAATAATGAATACGATATAAATTCTACTCATGATTTTTTTCATAAAGATAAAAACAGACATGAGGAAATTATGCCATACAAAATGAATTTTTTAATAAGTTTTGAGAGTAAAAAAATTAGGGAAAACTTAATTTTTAGAAACCATCAGTTTTTTTACCACCAGTTTTTGATCT
>DATITY010000465.1:0-5827 GCA_035467235.1 Draconibacterium sp.
AAAGTGGTTACCGTTGATGAAAAAGGAAAAGTAACAGCAACAGGCGTGGGTGTGGCATCGGTTTTTGCGGTTGTTACCATCGACGGAACCACCGTTTCAAATAGCTACCCGGTAAAGGTGATGCCCGATTTGAACCCAAAATCAGTAACGGTCAACGGAAAAAATATCCCGGGTTTCAACAAAGATGTAAAAGCCTACAGTTACCTGCTGAAAGGCAGCTCAAAAATTCCGGTGGTTAAAGCTGAAGCGCTGAGCAGCGGTATTTCGGTGGAAATTGAACAGGCCAAAACAATTCCTGGAACAGCAACTGTTCAGTTTATCGACGACATCACCCTCGAAAAGAATGTGTATTACCTCAATTTCGATGCCGAATCGGTGAGCGATGAATTCGACGGAGCCGCTGTAAACCCGCGCTGGCAGTGGAACCGCGAAAACAAACCGGCACAAAGTCTGTCGAAAAAGGCGGGTTCACTCACCATTACCAGCGAAACGGGGGCTGTTACAGAAGCTACCAACAACGCAAAAAATATGCTGTTGCAAAGCGCCAACAACGACTGGACCATCGAAACGAAACTGGTGGCGTCAAGAGCACCGTCGCAACCTGAAAATGCGGGAATCATTGCTTACCAGGACGACGACAATTTTGTACAACTGATGTTCAGGGCTGTGATAAAAACCACAAGACAAAGAGGTCCGCAGCCCGGCACAATCGACCTGGTGATGGAAGAAAACGGCATAACAAAATCATTCGCCACGTTTAACCTGAAAAATGAAATTGTTGGCGACAATGCGCTTTACCTGAAACTGGAGAAAAAGGGAAGCACCTACACCGCTTTCTATTCTGTTGACGGAAAAACTTCCGAGAAACTCGGGACCGCCGATATGCTGCTGAAAGACATCAGGGCCGGACTGGTAGTTTGCGACGGAATTGTAACGCAATACATGAAAAGTACTTTCTGGTTCGATTCGAGCACTACAAAACCTGAAACACCTTTCGATGTTTCATTCGACTATTTCAGAATAAAAAACAGCGGGTTGGAATAACTAGTTAGACAAATATGATTAACTGTAAACTTACCTGTCGAAATTGATAATTAAACGAATAGATTGAAAATGA
This sequence comes from Draconibacterium sp., assembly GCA_035467235.1. Classification (GTDB taxonomy): domain Bacteria; phylum Bacteroidota; class Bacteroidia; order Bacteroidales; family Prolixibacteraceae; genus Draconibacterium. The sequence continues at coordinate 1,118 of DATITY010000465.1, forward strand.
GAAGTTTCATATTTTTTACTCACCCTGTTTCGTCTGGCGACGAATCGTCCCTCTCTTCGCGAAGAGAGGGAGAGGAGGGTGAGTCAATAAATAGAGAAATTAATACCAGTATATAATAAGGAAACACAATAAACTAAAAGATAACTTAAATGAAAAAACAGCTTCAAAAACTAGTATTGGCGGTTTTGATGACAGGCGGAGCAATTGCTGTGCAGTCGCAAACCAGCGTGGTTGAAGATTTTAAGCCTTCAACACTCAACCAACCCGGCAAGGAATACCCGATGGTAAACTCCGAAGGCCGTGTGCGTGCGCAGATAAAAGCACCCGGTGCAACCAAAGTTCAGCTCGACATCAGTGCTGTAAAATACGACCTGAAAAAAGATACAGCCGGCGTTTGGACCGGCGAATCGGCCCCGCAGGACGAGGGTTTTCACTACTACCAGCTTTGGGTTGACGGCGCTGCCGTTCCGGACCCCGGAAGTCTTTATTTTTATGGTGCCAGCCGCTGGGGCAGTGGCATCGAAATTCCGGCCAAAGACCAGGATTTTTATGCCAATAAAAATGTTCCGCACGGGCAGGTAATTGAAAAGATTTATTATTCAAAGGAAAACGATGCCATGCGTCGTTGTTTTATTTACACACCTCCGGGGTATAATAAAGACACCCAAAAACGCTATCCTGTTTTGTACCTGCAACATGGTGGCGGCGAGGATGAAACCGGTTGGAGTCGTCAGGGACACGCCAATCTGATTATGGACAACCTGATTGCTGAAGGGAAAGCCGTTCCGTTTATCATTGTGATGGACAACGGAAGCTGGCGGATGCCGCAGCGGCCTGCCAATGGCCAACGTCCTGCCCAATGGCCACCGGAAGGCTGGGCCGATGGATTTAAAATTACCTTGTTGAAAGACATCATCCCGATGGTGGATGCCGAATACAGAACCATTGCCGACCAACAACACCGTGCCATGGCCGGCCTTTCGATGGGTGGTATGCAAACCCGCGTGATTACCTTAGGCAACCCCGATGTTTTTTCGTATGTGGGTATGTTCAGCGGTGGCAGCATCAGCGTTGAGGATGTTGAAAAGGCGCCCGGTTTCAAAGAAAAAGTAAAGCTGGTTTTTATCAGTTATGGAAGTCGTGAGATTGAAAATCCGCGTCCTGGACCGTGGGGCGACCCAAAGGAAAACGCCGAAACACTGAAAGCAGCCGGTATGAACACCCATTTTTATGTTTCGCCGCAAACAGCGCATGAATGGCAAAGCTGGCGTCGTGGACTTTACCAGTTTGCACCTCTTTTATTTAATAATTAGATTTAAAACTTGCCTTTTTTAAGTCCCGAGTACTCGGGATCTGGAGGGGGCCTAATACAACCAACAATGAAAAACAAAATATTCAGTTTACTGATTTATTTCGTGTTAACAGGAAGTTTTTGCTTTGCACAAACCACCCCAACAGAAATCAAGGAAGATTTCAAACCTTCAACACTCAACCAGCCAGGTAAGGAATACCCGATGGTGAATTCGCAGGGTTACGCCCGTTTTCGGGTTAAGGCTCCAGAAGCACAAAGCGTGGTTGTCAGCCTCGGACTTGGAGGCCGTGGAGGAACCAAACTTACAAAAGGAGCAGACACGCTTTGGACAGGAACTACCGAAGGCCCGATGGATCAAGGGTTTCATTACTACCATTTAACTGTTGACGGCGGCGTTTTTAATGATCCCGGTACACTGAATTTTTATGGTTCAACACGTTGGGAAAGCGGTATTGAAATTCCGGCGCACGATCAGGATTTTTACGCGCTGAAAGATGTTCCTCACGGTCATGTGCAGCAGATTCTGTTTCCGTCGCCAAGCACTCAAACTTCGCGCAGGGCTTTTGTTTATACTCCTCCCGGTTACGGAAAAGATAATAACAAACGATACCCTGTGCTGTATTTGCAACATGGATGGGGCGAGGACGAAACCGCCTGGAGCAATCAGGGCCACGCCAACCTGATTATGGACAACCTCATTGCCGAACGAAAAATCAAACCGTTCATTATTGTGATGACCTACGGAATGACCAACGAAATCAAATTCGGCGGGCTGCGTAATTTCGACATTAAACCATTTCAAACCGTACTTGTTGACGAATTGATTCCTTATATTGACGACAATTTCAACACAATAGCCGACCAGCCGCACCGCGCTATGGCAGGGTTATCGATGGGTGGTATGGAAACCAAAACCATTACGCTGAACAAGCCCGAAGTTTTTTCGCACTTTGCATTATTGAGCGGTGGAGTTTACGCTCCCGACGATATCAAGGATAAATCGAAAGTGAAACTCATATTTCTGAGTTGCGGCAGCAAAGAAAGACCCGACGGTGTGAAGAATGCCGCAGTCACGCTTAAAGATGCCGGATTTAATGCTGTTTCCTATGTATCAGAAGGAACTGCCCACGAATTCCAGACCTGGCGCAGAAGTCTGTACCATTTGGCACCCATGCTTTTTAAGGAATAAAGCAAGGAACGAATGAAAAAATACATCCTTTCAATTGCGCTGACCGTTTTGCTTGCCAATGCAAATTTTGCGCAGAATGCAGTTGTCGAAGATTTTAAACCTTCGGCGGTTAACCAGCAGGGGAAACAATTTCCGCAGGTAAATTCAGAAGGCCGCGTCAGGACAAGCATTTCAGCGGCCAATGCCAACAAAGTTCAGCTCGATATCAGTGGTGTGAAATACGATTTGGTAAAAGATGACAAAGGTGTCTGGACTGGTGAATCGGCTCCGCAGGACGAAGGTTTTCACTACTACCAGCTGAACATTGACGGAGCTTCGGTTCCCGATCCCGGAACCAAATACTTTTACGGCGCAGGACGTTGGGGAAGCGGTATTGAAATTCCAGCTACAGATGAGGATTTTTATGCATTGAAAGATGTTCCGCACGGCCTGGTAAGTGAGAATATTTACTTCTCAAAACTGACCAATTCTTTTCGCCGTTGCTTTGTTTATACACCGGCTGAATACGCTCAGAATCCGCAAAAACGCTACCCTGTTCTTTACCTGCAGCACGGAAGTTTTGAAGATGAAACCGGATGGGCATTACAGGGAAAAGCCGGCCTCATTCTCGACAACCTGATTGCCGCCGGCAATGCTGTTCCGATGATTATTGCGATGGACAACGGTTACGCTTACAAACCGCAAACCAGCGAAAACACCGGTCGTCCGGTTTCAATTTTCGAAGAGGTGATGATAAACGAAATCATCCCGATGACTGATGCAAAATTCCGCACCATTGCCGACCGCGAGCACAGGGCCATTGCCGGGCTTTCGATGGGTGCCAATCAAACCATGCGCATCATCATGAACAACCTCGATATGTTTGCATCTTACGGCGGATTCAGCGGAACCTCGAATTATCCAAGCTCCGATGAAATTAATGTTGAAGCCTTCCTGAATGGAGCTTTCAAAAATGGTGATGCACTTAACAAGCAAATCAAAGTTTTCTGGCTTGGCCTCGGAACAAAAGAACCAAATCCATTCCCAGGTTCGGTGGGCGCATTTCGCAAAATGATGGAAAAACAAGGTATCAAATACGTGTATTACGAATCGCCTGGAACTGCCCACGAATGGCTCACGTGGCGCAGGTCGCTGCATCAGTATGCACAGTTGCTTTTTAAAGACTAAAAGAAAAACATATGAATTTAAAGTATACAATCATTGTTGTTGGATTGATGTGGATTTCGGGTCGTGGTTTCGCCCAGCAGGCCAATGTGAATCTCGATTACAATCCGCAAAAGAATACCGAAGGCCTGAATCCGTTCAGTGCCCCGGTAAATTCGCCCGAAGTGCGCGACGACCATACCGTAACTTTCCGTCTGAAAGCGCCCAAGGCACAAATGGTAGTGCTGGCAACGGGAGCTATCTATACAGCCAATAATCTGGGCAGAGAGCCGCTGCCATTTACCAAAGGCGACGACGGCGTTTGGACGCTTACCATCGGGCCGCTGAAACCCGATATGTACGCTTACCATTTTAATGTGGATGGTGTGCAGATTCCAGACCCAAGCAATACTTACGCTGCGTTTACAGCTATGCCACCTTACTCCGAGTTGATTGTACATGGCGACGGACCGGCATATTACGATGCGCGAAATGTTCAGCACGGAACGGTAACCCGCCATGTTTATCATTCCGACGTTACCAAAGGCGAGCGTGAAATTTATGTCTACACGCCTCCGGGATTTGACCCGAAAAAAGAATACCCGGTTTTGTATCTGCTGGGTGGAAGTGGCGAACTGCCATCGAACTGGGTGTACGACGGCAGGGTGAATTTCATCATGGACAACCTGCTGGCCGAAGGAAAGGTGGAACCGATGATTATTGCCATTCCCAACAACCAGGTCATTCACCGCAACAATCCCAAACATACTGAACTCACTTTCGATATTTTTGAAAAGGAGCTTCGAAATCATGTAGTTCCATTGATTGATGAAGCTTACAGTACGGTTCAATCACCCAAAGGCAGGGCCATTTCTGGTTTGTCGATGGGCGGTCGTCACAGCATGTTTGTCGGTTTCCGCTCACTCGATTTGTATGCCAATTTTGGCATTCTTAGTGCCGGCGATACAAATGCAGAAACCACGCTTGCCCAGTTTTTAAACGACCCCAAAGTGAATGAAAAAGTAGATTTCCTTTTTGTTGGTCAGGGTACCGAAGAAGCATCAGG
>DATITY010000466.1:0-2782 GCA_035467235.1 Draconibacterium sp.
GATAATTGCAAGTTACAGGGCAGAAGATAAGGGGAAAATACTTTTACTGATTGATAATAAAGAAGTTTTGAATTCAGATCTGGCAAAAGGAAGAAACCAGTTTCTTATCACTGTTCCTGCCGTAAAATCAAATAAAGAGGTCACTATTTCTGCAAGAATCAATAATGATCCTGTAGAAAAATATAAGTTAACCCTTGTTCCGCCAAAAGCATGGCAAATCTATTTCGTTCAGCATTCGCACACTGATATAGGCTACACACGCCCGCAGTCTGAAATACTGGCGGAACAACTTCGATACATCGATTATGCGCTGGATTATTGTGATCAGACAGATTTACTGCCTGATGATGCCAGGTTCCGCTGGACATGCGAATCAGCTTGGGTAACCAGGGAATATCTTCGTTCAAGACCGACAACTCAAATCGAAAGATTAAAAAAGAGAATTGCTGAAGGTCGGATTGAAATTACCGGTATGTATGCAAATATGGCTGAAATTGCAGATGAGAACATTATGTACGATTTTCTTCAGCCTTTAAAAGAGTTTAAAAAGCTTGATATTCCGGTTAAACTGGCAATGCAGAATGACGTTAATGGAATTGCATGGTGCATGCCTGATTATTTTAAAAATACAGGTATTAAATATCTGATAATGGGCATCAACGAAACAAGATCGATTCTTCCGTTTGACAAGCCAACCTGCTTTTGGTGGGAAGCTCCTTCGGGTGAACGACTGCTTGCATTTCGGGCAGATCATTATATGACAGGTAACAATTTTGGTATTGAAAGTACAGCCATAAAACCCGAAAATTTGCTTTGGCATCTTGCCGATTTGGATAACAGGGAATATCCGTTCGATCGGATTGGAATTCAATATTCAGGTTACAGAACCGACAATGCACCACCTTCAACCGCTGCATGTGAACTTGTGGAACAATGGAATGCAAAATATGAAACTCCAAAATTACGCCTGGCTGTTGGCAGCGAATTCCCGGAATATGTAGAGAAAAAATACGCCAACGATTTACCTGTTTACCGAAATGCCTGGCTGGACTGGTGGACTGACGGATATGGTTCGACATCGCGGGAAACTGCCGAAGTTCGGAAAACCCAAAACATGAAACAGGTGGATGAAGGTTTGTTTGCAATGGTTTCAATGCTTGGCGGAGAGTTGAGTCCTGCGCTGGAAGCAAAAATTGACCATATTAACGAAAATGTGATTTTCTTCGACGAGCATACCTGTGGAGCTGATGAAAGTATTAGTCATCCTTTTTCTGCAAACTCCACACGGCAGTGGCTTCAAAAGGGAGCGTACGCATGGTAGGCCCTGAAAAAAGTAACCCTGCTTCACGAAGACGCACTGGGAAGAATGCAGGAATTTTTCAAAAAGGCGGATTTTCCCATAATTTATGTGATTAATTCGATGGGATGGGAGCGCTCCGGAACTGTTCAGTTATTCATTGACAATGAGGTTTTACCTTTGGGGAAAGATTTCACAATTGTCGATCTTGCCACAGGGAAAAAGGTTCCGATGCAATTTTCGCAGGGCCGCAGGGAAGGCGCTTACTGGAATATGGAAGTCAGCAATGTTCCTGCTCTGGGTTATAAAGCCTTCAAAATTGAAATATCCGGCCAAAATAATAGTGGCAACAAAAACCAGATAAACGAAAATACTTCGGTACTTGAAAATCAGTATTATAAAATTGTAGTTGACGAAAAAACCGGTGGATTAAAAGAACTTTTTGATAAAGAACTTCAGGAAGATTTGCTCGATCGTCAAAATCCTTATTTAATCGGTCAACCCGTTCGGGAAACACTTCCCACCCGCGATAAAATGAATCCCACTCAAACAACAGTTTACAATGTAAAAATTGAGAATGGCGAAATGGGAGAAGTTTGGAACAGCATAAAAGTTTCTGCTGATTTGGAAGGATTTACAAAAGGAACTGAAGGAACGCCAAAAGGAATTCAATGGGAAATCAGGCTTTTTAATACAACCAAAAAAATCGAATTCAGTTATCATGCCAACAAGGAAATTCTTACTGATCCTGAAGCGCTATACGTCGCTTTCCCTTTCCAATTGCCTGATTCACGTATCGTTTTTGAAACCATTGGCGGGAGTTTAACACAGGGCGAACAACTTCCCGGATCATCGTCAGACTGGAACGCAGCGCAAAACTTTGTATCGGTAAAAGGCAAAAAAGGACAAATATTAATAGTGAGCGACGAAATTCCGTTGTGGCATTTCAGCGATTTCAATATGGGTAAATTTGAACGCTATCCCAAAGCGGGGAAACCCTGGCTGTATTCGTGGGTGATGAATAATTACTGGTTTACCAATTTCAGGGCTTTTCAGGAAGGCGCTTTTAACTGGACATATCAAATTACCGCAACTAAGGATACAACCATTTCGGCAGCTACAAAATTTGCATGGGGAGTGAGAAATCCGTTTCCAACACGAACATTTCCTTCAGGAAAAAATGAATCTCCTAAACCAACTGCAAATACGCTCGAAATTTCGGGTGATTCAAATGCAATACTGATAAAAAGCCGGCCTTCGTTTACTGCAAATGGAAACATTTTACTCCATTTCCGGGAAGTCGATGGCAAAACGGCAAGTGTGCAGTTAAAATCGCAAATTGCAAATCGTCCCATTAAAAAAATGAAAGAAGTGAATGTTATTGGCACTGAAATAAAAGCGCTGAACAACACTATTTCATTTAAACCACACGAAGTAAAATTCATTGAAATAGAATTGTAAAAATGTACATTTACAGACAGGCAT
>DATITY010000467.1:0-2887 GCA_035467235.1 Draconibacterium sp.
TGTTTATGCTGTTATGGGAAACCATGAATTTTATGGTAATGCCAAATCAGCCCATGAATACTTGAAAAATCACAATATAACTGTTCTTCGTGACAGTATGGCCATTCTTGCGAGTGGAATTGTAATTGTTGGACGCGAAGATATTACCGGCGAAAGAATTAATGGCAAGCCCCGTAAACCAATTAAGGAATTGCTTGCTGATGCAGATTTGGACAATCCGGTTTTTATGCTCGACCATCAACCTTACAAACTCGCGGAAGTAGCTTCACATAAAATAGATTTGCAGGTTTCCGGGCACACACACAACGGACAAATGTGGCCATTTAATTATATAACCGGGGCGATGTTCGAAATCAGCCGAGGTTATGGTAAAATCAACGATACCCATTTTTATGTTTCTTCAGGTTATGGAACCTGGGGACCGCCCATCCGGACCAACAGCCGTTCGGAGATAGTGGTGCTGGAAATAACAGGGAAATAAATCTCAATAATTCTTTTGCTTCGAAATGAAAGTATCAATCGGAAACTTCCCTCTAATGATGATGTAATTATTCAATCCTTTGGTTTTGAATTCATTTGGTAAAAATTGCCTATTCAAGCTCTTCGTCTTCCCAATCGGTATTATATAAATAGTCGTTATATGGAAACCGTTGTGAATGAATCTCTTTCACCTGTTCGTACAAATTTGTTTTAAAATCTTCCAGGTTTTCCTTCAGCTTGGCTGAAATAAAAAGTGCAGGCATGTTGTGTTTTGCCATCCACGAATTTTTCCATTCCTCGAGTGAAATATTTTCCCTTGTTCTTGCACTCAAATCGTCTTCATCTTTTTTAACATAGGTAAATACATCAATTTTATTGAAAACATAAATTGTTGGTTTGTCCCCGGCTTTAATCTCAAGTAGCGTGGAATTTACTGTTTCAATTTGTTCTTCGAAGCCGGGATGTGAAATATCAACAATGTGCAACAAAACATCTGCTTCGCGCACCTCGTCGAGTGTTGATTTAAAAGATTCAACCAAGCCATGAGGCAATTTCCTGATAAAACCAACCGTGTCGGCAAGTAAAAACGGAAGATTTCCAATTACCACTTTCCGAACTGTTGTATCGAGGGTAGCAAACAGCTTGTTTTCTGCAAATACCTCCGATTTTGCAATCATATTCATAATGGTCGATTTGCCAACATTGGTATAACCGACCAAAGCTACACGCACTAATTTTCCCCGGTTCTTGCGTTGAATTGACTTTTGTATGTCAATTTTCTTGAGCTTTTCTTTAAGCAGGGCAATTTTATCGAGAATTATACGACGGTCGGTTTCAATTTGTGATTCTCCGGGACCACGGGTTCCAATTCCTCCCTGTTGGCGCTCGAGGTGGGTCCACAACCTGGTTAACCGTGGCAGCATGTATTGGTATTGTGCCAGTTCAACCTGAGTTTTTGCGTGAGCTGTTTGTGCTCGTTTCGCAAAAATGTCAAGAATCAGATTGGTGCGATCCAAAACCTTACATTCCAAACTTTTCTCAATATTGCGAAGTTGTGTTGGCGAAAGTTCATCATCAAAAATAACTGTATCGGCTTCCATTGCTTTTATATAAATGCCAATTTCTTCCAGTTTTCCGGAGCCAACAAATGTGGCCGTATTTGGTACATCGAGTTTTTGCGTAAACTTTTTTAAAACTTCAGCACCTGCAGTTTCTGCAAGAAATTCCAGTTCATCAAGGTATTCCTTTGCCTGTTTTTCGTCCTGCGAACCACTAATTAATCCCACCAGAACGGCCTTTTCAGTATTTGGTGCTGTTTCTATCATTGTTATGTTTTAATAAATAAAAAACTCCCGACCCATAAATGGATCGGGAGTGCAAAAATATTGTTTTATTTACTTATTGCAATACAAAGTTAATTGGCACTGTATAAGAAACATTAACCGGTTTTCCGCGCTGTTTTCCTGGTTTCCATTTAGGAAGTGCGTTTACAACACGTAATGCTTCCTTGTCAATTGATGGGTCAACACCCCTGGCAATAGTTGCATTGCTTACCGAACCATCTTTACCAACAACAAATGTTACATAAACTTTTCCCTGGATTCCGTTTTCCTGGGCAATAACAGGGTATTTAATGGCATTTGCAATATAGGCGCGCAATGCCATTTCCCCACCCGGAAATTCAGGCATATCTTCTACAATAAAGAATACTTCTGCCGACTCTTCCTCTTCTTCTTCCTTTGCAACAACAACTGGAGCTACTGTAATCAATGTTTTATCATCGGCTTCAGAATCCTCAATCTGCAATTCATCGTCTATTTTAACATCATCATCAACAATGTTTAAAACTTCAATTACTTTTGGTGGAGGTGGAGGTGGAGGTGGTTTAATCTCCTGTTCACGGGTTATCGGAATAATTTCGTCTTCCACGTTTACAGCATTCATAGATCCCAATGAATCAGCTTTTTCCGGTTTAGCTGTCCATTCAAAGGCCACAAGCATAATTCCTAATGAAACTACAAGTCCGACCATGAAGAACACATTCTTTTTGAGTTCCAGATCAGCTTTTGGTGATTTCTTTAATTCCATTTTTTATTCTTTTTTATTAGTTTTAATTCGATTTTTTACCTTAAAAACGGGGTCTAAAGATAAAAATTAATTATCAATTTCAAATCAAAAAAATATCGATTTAAAATTTCTGTTGCAATTCATCATTATACTGAATTTGGATCCTCAATTTTACAACCATTCTTTACTGTTTCTAAACGTTAATTATTAAGATTTTTATAAAGTTGAAGGATGCATTGCAAATGGGTGTACGACAAATTTCCATTATGCGGCATGATTAAGTAAATTGCGTTGATTATCAAGTTTATTTGATTTGTATAGGATTCTCAAATTCGCAATT
>DATITY010000468.1:0-6928 GCA_035467235.1 Draconibacterium sp.
TCACCGGCTTTTAATGGTTGTCCGTTTTCATCGAGAATTACGGCATCACGCGGTTCTTCGGCAAATTCGAGCATATTTTCGCTTAACCGGGCAACTTTCGGACACAATGCAGGTTCTTCATCCGCTGGTTCGTGGCCGCATTCAATTGCTTTGTTATTGCGGTAACGTTGAAGTTGTCCTCCCCAAAGTCCGCCAAAATAAATGTAATATTTGCCGTTGTTGTCTTCCAAAACCGCCGGGTCAATGCTGTGGCTTCCTTTTATCGGGTCACTTTGAGGAATAAATGGGCCTTCAGTTTTATCGCCAATGGCCACTCCAATTCTGAAAATGTCGTTTTTATCTTTTAACGGAAAGTAGAGGTAGTATTTTCCGTTTTTATGGGCCACATCGGGAGCCCACAACTGGCGGCCTGACCATGGAATATCTTTGACATCGAGAACAACTCCGTGATCTGTAACTTCTCCATTTACATCGTCCATCGAAAAAACATGATAATCACGCATATCGAAATGATCGCCATTATCATTTTCAGGAATTCCAGATTCAACGTCGTGCGAAGGATAAATATAAATTTTCCCGTTAAAAACATGTGCTGATGGGTCGGCTGTATAAATTCCGGGTGTAAGATAACGTGGTTTCATTCTACATCTTTTTAATTTCGAATTTCGAATTTTTAATTATTCTTTCTTCTTTCACTCAGTTCCTTTTCAATCTGAACTTCTTTTTTCTTGTTTATCTCATATAAAAACAACAGCGCCACAACCAAAAAAAACGGAATGGATGGATAAATACTCACCAACATTCTGGCGCCCTGTGCAACGGTTTCAGGTTGGACAATTTCCTGAGCAACTGCAATATTATCTTTATTGATATATCCGTACAGGCCTAAAATCCAGGTTAAGAGCGCTCCTCCAATCGAAAGTCCTGCTTTCAGTCCCACCATCATTGCTGAAAAGATGATGGCTGTTGCACGGCGGTTGGTTTTCCATTCCGAATAGTCGGCAACATCGGCAATCATGGCCCAAAGAATCGGGATGGTGATACCGTAAAAGAACCCGTGAAGAATTTGCGAAACAAACATCAGCACCACACTTTCGGGTTTAAAGAAAATGAAAATGAGGATAAACAGCGTTGAAACAAAAAGCGCTGAAGAAAAAACATCTCTTTTCCCGTATTTGTCGGCCAGGCCTTTCGAGAGTGAAATTCCCACAATCATAAAAATAATTCCACCTGCGTTGAACAGTCCGAAACCTGCTGAAGTTGGGTCGGAACCAAAGAAGTTGATTCCGACTGATGTCAGCGCACCGGTTATGGGGCTGATAAAGCTGGCTAATGCAGCCGCATCAACAAAATTGTTAAAATAGTAAACATACGAGCCCCCCTTCATGGCAAGGGTAATGAAAATGAGAATGGTGGAAACCAGCATGATAATCCATGGTTTATTTTTTACGAGGTCCGATAAATCCTCTTTCAGTGTCGATTTTTGAGCCTCGGTTGGTATAATCCGCTCGCGGGTGGTGAAGAAAGTGATTAACAGCATGATGGTTCCAACGATAGCGAGCCAGGTCATTACTGCCTCAATTCCGGCGGCTTTGTCGCCTTTACCCGCATATTCAATGATTGGAAGCATGAAAACCTGAACAAAAAACTGGGCAAACATTACGGCTACAAAACGAATGGACGAAATGCTGTTGCGTTCGGCCATGTCGCCGGTAAGAACACCGCTTAATGCAGAGTAGGGAAGGTTGTTTGAAGCATACATCAGTAATAAAAGCGAGTAAGTTACGGCTGCGTAAATCACTTTTCCCTTGTAAGAAAAGTCGGGCGTGCTGAAAGCAAGTAAAGCAATAACTCCCAGCGGCACAGCAGTAAAAAGAATCCATGGCCTGAATTTTCCCCACCTCGATTTGGTACGGTCGGCAATTGCCCCAATAATCGGGTTGAAAACAAAAGCCGCAATGAGCCCAACCGTTAACATTACAATTGAAGCATCGTTGTTTTTTAATCCGTAAATATCCGTGTAAAAAAATGCGAGATAAGTAATGAGGGTTTGAAAAACAAGGTTAGCGGCAAGGTCGCCCAAACTGTAGCCAATCTTTTCGATTAACGATACTTTCAGCTCTGTTTTTTTCATTGGTTTAAATTTAGTTTGTTACTGATGGTTGTAATTGCGAACCCTTTTTTCAGGCCGAAACAAAACTAATTAAACTTGGGTAAATAGCAAACGGAATCTGATATGTTGTTTATTGAAGATTAACGGTCAAGTATAAGTGTAATTAGGGATTTCGGAGTGATTCACTATCTACTTACCGTAAAGTTTCTTAGGATCAAAAATGCTGAATTTTAGCCGTTCAATCCCGCTTTACGCTTATACAATGTAAGTGGCTGGCATTCTTTGCTTCTTCATAGATTTCAACGTTTTCACCATTAGCCCTATTCACGCATAAACATGGGCGGCCAATTGTATTCTCTGGCAACTGCTCTTACAATTTCGTGTATCAAATGAAACCCATTGTCAGAGTTTGTCATAATGACCACTCCACGGCCTTTATTTGCGAAAGATACAGCATAACAACTAAAACCAGCGTTTCCTCCAGAATGCCTAAAGCGAAATGCCTCTCCCTCTCCATCAATACCAATCCCGATTCCACCTGCGTTTGGTACTCGTGTCATCATAATTTGGGCTGAACTTTGTTTCAATAAGCTATTTTCTTCACCTCTATACGATTTTCCTAATGCAATCATAAAACGAGCTAAGTCAGAAGATGTTGACCAAAGTCCTGCAGCAGCTTTCTCTGGATATATGTGATACCCTCCATCAATTGCATTCCCTTTTTCGTCATATCCAATAGATGTTAAACCGATGAATCTTTCCGGTAAAGGATACTCAAAGGAACTATTATGCATCTGCATTGGGTTTAGCACCAAATCATTCATTAAATCAGAGAATTCTTTTCCCGTAATGTCTTCCATAAGCATTTGAAGAACTGTCATTCCTCCACCCGAATATATTTCAGATTCCCCTGGTTTTTGAATTACTCGTACAGGTTCCGAATTTGTTATTTCGCTCCCTTGCAATATCTGTTTTAATGTTGGAATAGAGTCTTGCTGTTTATAGCCTTCGAACCCGTTAGTTCCTAAACCAGATGTATGGCTCATGATTCTTCTTGCTGTAACTTTTTCGTTTTTAGTAAATTTGTTATCAGGAATCTGCCATCTTATCAATTTTGAATTTACATTTTCATCAAGAGAAAATTTGTTTTCCTCTATTAGTTTAAAGGCGGCTACACTTGTTACAGGTTTTGAAATTGAAGCTGCCTGGAAAAGGGTGTTTTCGGTTACAGGTTTTCCGGAATTTTTATCTTTCACGCCATAACCTTTTGACCAAAGTATTTCATTATTATCGAAAACAGTAATACTTAATCCAGGAACATTGAAATCGTTCATTCGTGATGTAAGCGTAACCATCACTGAATCATCTTCGCCCTTTTCGTTGATTGGATAAATGTTATTTTCAAATCTATATTGTAAATTTATTTCTTTATCCCTGGCAACATTACTACCACTTTTGTTCTTCCTGGATTGACAGGAAGAAAGTAGTATTAGGACTGATAGTGTAATAAGATTTAATTTTTTCATAAGAAATTGTTTGTTTTGCTTGCCACTAACTCTTTTGTCTATATACTTAAACCAGACAATATTTCCTCCCGGATGAAATATTGCATATCAATTGCGGTTTTTTATTATTCTTATTATCAAGCGGCTCTTAGAATTTTTAGATGTTGATTCAGTATGTTGCTTTTGGCAATTTGGCTGCATTGATTTTTGCTCTGATTGTTTCCCGTTTAATTTCCGGTTAATTGTCGCATTAAAAATAAATATAAATCAGAACTTATTAAGTTGGTTGAGTTATTTTTTATTTAACCATAAACCCTACTGTTTAGCCGGGATAAACCAGTCGTTTGGAAGCGGGGAACAGGAAGTTTTTAGCTGAACCAAAAGAGAATATACCGACAGGTTTTGAGGGGGTGTAAAAAAGTCCGGACTTTTTTTGAAAATATCCGGACTTTTTAAAATAAAGTCTAAACTTTTTTCAAAAAAGTCTTGACTTTTTTCGTTAAACATCAAGACTTTTTTGCCGAAACATCAAGACTTTTTTGTTGAAAGGTCCTGACCTTGTTTTTCGAAACTCCGGGATGCTGTTTACGGCTGTTGTCTGTTGTCATTAATTTTGACGTATTTTGGTTTTTCAACGCTTAATTTGGTACATTAGCAAATCAACAATTTCAACCGGTAAAATTACTTAAATATGAAAATCAAGGCTGGAACAGACCGACGTAGTTTTATTACAAAAACCACACTTGGCACACTGGGAACGTTAGGAATCTTTACTGCATGTTCAAACACGGGAGAAAAGAAACCCGAAATCAGACTACCCGAACTTTTGGATAGAGCGCCCGATGGTAAAATTCTGAAAGCCGGGCTGATTGGTTGCGGAGGCCGCGGAACCGGTGCCGCCATCAATTTTCTGGATGCCGGTCCAAACCTGCAGATTACTGCTTTGGGCGATGTTTTTCAGGATAAAATTGACCAGTGCCGTGCAGAACTGAAAACTCAAAAGAATGTAGAAATAGCTGACGAGAACTGTTTTATTGGTTTCGACAGTTTCGAAAAAGTAATCGATTCGGGTGTTGATATTGTGTTGCTTTGCACACCACCGCATTTCCGCGCGGCGCATGTTGAAGCTGCCGTAAATGCCCGGAAACATATTTTCATGGAAAAACCCATTGCAGTAGATCCGGTTGGCGCCCGTTCGGTAATGGCATCGGCAAAAAAGGCTGAAGCAGCCGGACTTTGTATGGTTAGCGGCACAATCAGAAGGGTTCAGAAAGATTACATGGAAACGTGGCGACAGGTTGCAAACGGTATAATTGGTGAAATTACGGGTGCAAACATTATTCGCAACGGTGGCGCTCTTTGGTACCGAAACCGGCAACCGCAATGGACTGACATGGAATATATGATTCGCAACTGGGTGAATTTTTGCTGGCTTTCGGGCGACCATATTACCGAACAGTTTATTCACGAAATTGATGTGATGAACTGGTACATGGGTAAAAATCCGGTCAGCGCGCTGGGTTGGGGCGGACGCCAGCGTCGCGTTACCGGGGATCAGTATGATTTTTTCAGTATAGAATATGTTTATGAAGGCGGAATACGCACGCACTGCGCCGCCAGGCAAATCAACGGCTGCACCAACCGCAAGGTGGAACAGATTAACGGAACCAAAGGTTATGCGAATGCATCCGGAACTATTTATGATTTTAAGGGAAATGAAATCTGGAAATATCCCAAACCGGAGGAAACTGATACAACCTCGCAGTGGAAAGTTACCAATCCATTTGTACAGGAACACATTAACCTGGTAACTGCAATTCGTTCAGGAAAAGCAATAAGCGATGCAGAAGCACAGGTAAATTCAACACTAATTACAATCATGGGGAGAATTGCAGCTTACACAGGGAAAGAAGTGACCTGGGAAGAACTGATGAACTCTGACTTATATCTCGGACCAAAAACCTATGCATTTGGACCCGTTCCGGAAGTAAAAGAGGTGGTTCCTGTTGTTGGGGAGGAGAATGCTGCGCAGGTTTAAAGTTCAGAATTAAGAGTTTAAAGTTCAAGGTTCTAAGTTTAAAGTGATTTACAATGAAGTGGTTAGTACAAATAATATTTTTGGTTTTTGTTGGAGGTATTGCATATTCCCAAAAACCGATGTTTAAATTTGGAGAAGAAGTGGGTTTTGAAAAGATTACTTCCGGGCAAAAAATAAAGGGGCAACCCGTGCAGTGGATTCAGGTGAATACTGAAGATAGTACCTGGATAATGAAGGGAAAGGAATTGGTATGCAACGGTCTTCCAATCGGAGTTATCCGCTCAGAGAAAAATTACGAAAATTTTATTCTTCATATTGAATGGAGACACATGGAAGCAGGCGGGAATTCGGGCACATTTGTCTGGAGTAAAGCCGAACCGGGCGAAAACCGGCTGCCCGATGGAGTGGAAGTGCAAATGCTTGAACTCGACTGGGTAAATCAAAATATCAGAAACGGAGAAAAACCGCCAATTGCATATGTTCATGGCGAGTTATTCGGGGTTGGCGGAGTAAAAATCATACCGGACAATCCCCGGGGAGAACGAAGTAAATCGATAGAAAACCGCTGTCTTGGAAAAGGGGAGTGGAATGTTTACGAAGTGGTTTGTGTTGATGGAACCATCAAGCTTTCGGTAAACGGCAAATTTGTAAACGGAATCAGCCAGTCATCACAAAGAAGTGGTTACATCTGTCTCGAATCGGAAGGTGCTGAAATTCAATTCAGAAATATCAAAATCATTGTACTGCCCTGATGCTCTATTCCTTGTAAATATATTCCGATTTTACAGGATAAATGGTAAGTGTTTTTGAGTCAATTGCAATTACTTTCCACTGACGATTGGCTTTTCCACCCCAGAAATCAACAGTAATGTCGATAATATCGCCGGTTTTTGACCAGGTTCCGTTATAATTTGCAAACGATATGGGAGGCGTCCCGCACCAGCCCGCATTTTGTCTTTCAACCAATGTATTTTCAGGGTTAAACGAAATTCCAAAATCATCATCTTTTAATTTTTCAGCACGGGTATATTGTACAATCGTATCGATATAAAACGGACTAATCCAATTACCAATAATCAATTCAGCGTTTTCCGATTTCAGGTCGTTATCGTATTCGCATGAACTCAGACAATAAAGTGAAAAAAGAAGAATATAAATAAATGAAGATTTCATGTTCTTTGTCAATTTGTTTATTGCATGACGTAAAACTCCTGATGGCGGTTGCGTGCAAACGTTAAAAATTTATTTATCTGTGTTTCTGAGTCAACGGAT
>DATITY010000469.1:0-3534 GCA_035467235.1 Draconibacterium sp.
CGAAACCCCGGCATCGAGTATTTTATCCAGAAAAGAAATGGTTTTTAAATCTTTGGGCGACATTATATATTCGTTGTCGATTTCGAGCTCTGCACCGGTTTCCTTGTCGGTAACTGTGTAGGCACGGCGGCAGGTTTGCAGGCACGAGCCGCGGTTGGCCGAGGAATTCATCTCGTGCAGACTAAGGTAGCATTTTCCGCTGGTTGCCATGCACAGCGCGCCATGC
Organism: Draconibacterium sp.; assembly: GCA_035467235.1. GTDB lineage: Bacteria > Bacteroidota > Bacteroidia > Bacteroidales > Prolixibacteraceae > Draconibacterium. Next base: position 227 of record DATITY010000469.1, read on the forward strand.
ACAAACATTTCGAGCCTGACCAGTTCGCCGGACGGGCCTTTTACGTTGTCGCGTTTAATCTGGTCGCTGATTTCCCAAACCCTGCCCAGGTTCATTTCGCGGGCCAGCACAACCACATCGGCAAACATGGAATAAAACTTAACCGCCTCGATGTTGGTGATATTTACCTGTGTGGAAATGTGAACTTCCAAACCGATTGAACGGGCGTACTGAATCACCGATACATCGGCGGCAATTACAGCAGAAACACCGGCATCTTTTGCAGCCTTTAAAACCTGGTGCATTAACTGTATTTCTCCATCAAAAATTTCGACATTTAAAGTGAGATAGGTTTTTACCTTGTTTTTGGATGAGATTTCAACAATCTTGCGCAAATCGTCGAGGCTGAAATTATTGGACGAGCGTGAGCGCATATTCAGATGCTCCACTCCAAAATAAACCGAACCTGCACCTCCCTGAATAGCAGCCATCAGTGATTCGTACGAACCCACCGGCGCCATTATTTCAACTGCTCTTCTCTCCATAAACTTTAAAATCAAGCGGCAAAGTTAAACTATTTTGAAAACCTTTCCATTATCTGATTTTGATATTCCCAGTTCTGTTATTTTCTGAATAAGAAATAAGAAACAAAAATAAGAAATGAGGAAATTTTTATTCACCTTTTGACTGTTCGTCACCGGGTCAATAATCAAAACCACTGTGTGTAGTGTGACAACTAAAAATATCCGGTTTTCGAAAATCGCAGATTGGCAACTTTCTATCTTTGTACATAAAACATCTTATTCATGAAAACACCGCCCACTTTTTTCAAATCCTACTTTCTTGTTTCTGCCACTGAAAAATGTTTTAACAGAAAATCAGTTTTCGGGGTAATTACCGTGATTACTTTGCTTCTGTTTATCCATTCGGCAGCAGATGCCCAGAAATTAGATGTGGCTTATGTGCCTACCCCTGATTTTGTAGTGGAACGAATGCTGGATATGGCCAATGTTGGTCCGGGCGATTATGTTATTGACCCCGGCTGTGGCGATGGCCGGATAGTGATTACCGCGGCAAAAAGGGGAGCTTTTGGCCACGGGGTGGATTTGGACCCGCAACGCATTGAGGAAGCCCGTGAAAATGCGAAAAAGGCAGGAGTGGCCGATAAAGTGGTTTTTGTGGTTGAGAATATTTTCGACACCGATTTAAGCCGGGCAAATGTGATTGCCATGTATCTTTTCCCCGATATCAATATAAAGTTGCGGCCCGCTTTTCTTGACAAACTTGAGCCGGGTTCGCGCATTGTTTCGCATGATTTTGGCATGGACGAATGGAAACCCGACCAGCAACATGGAAGAATGGAAGATCATGCTGTTTATTTGTGGATAGTTCCTGCAAAAGTAGGGGGTAACTGGAAATGGAATGTAGCGGGGGAGGAATTCAAAATGACTGTGGTTCAGAAATTTCAAAAATTAGAACTTGGCATTTTATCCGGAGAGAAGATTTTTGAAGTTGAAAACAGTGCGCTTTCAGGCAAAAGAATCAGTTTTACGGCAAACAATCCTTCGAACAATAAAAAATATGTTTACAGCGGCCGGGCAGAGAATGGCGTAATAACCGGAATTGTTCAGATTCATGATGGCGAAAATAAAACAGTGGAAAACTGGACGGCTGTGATTGATTAAAAACATAAGCAGTTAATCATACCATCACTTTGAGTGATAGTATGACTAAAGAAAATCTAAACAAACTTCTCCCGTTTCTGCAAATTGAAAAGGCCGTACAGAATAAACACAAGCATTCCAACTCCCAGAAAAATGCGGTTTTTAGAGATGATTCCCTGCCAGATGACCTGGTTCATATTGTCGGGTATTTCAAACGGATTCAGAAATACATTCCACTGGGTACGAGCCAAACTCTCGGACATAATGAGTAACGCAACCCCAATTAAAACCATAACTACTGCAGTACCATTGCCGTTTTTTATCAGTGTTGAGAACATAAATGCCATAGAGCCCATAAATACGATGGGATACATCAACTGGTACGACATTTCGAGGATGTTCACCTTAAAAAGTAAAACCGATGCAACAGCCGCAAAAAGATTGATAATGATGAAAATCAAAACATAAATCATGATGAGCCGCACCAGCCAAACTTTATAACGGTAGTTGGGAATACCAAACAGAATTTCGAGCATCCGCGAATCGTCGTCGTTTTGTATGCCAAATGCCGAAGGGTAAAAGATTAATAGAATTCCCGGGAAAATGAGGAGATTGTATATGGTACCGTCAACAATATTATTGCCCTCCAAAACCGATTGAATGGTAAAGAATGCAAAGAATGCAAATGCCGAAATCAGGAACCAGATAAACCGGTTGGCAAAAATTATTTTCAGGTTGTACCTGATCATCCGGGTTGCAATAATAAGTTCGTTTTTTATATTTTTTCTTCTACTCATGGGTTTACTGTTTTTTGAAATCCTTCAATAAGCACAAATAGGCATCTTCGAGGTGCGGCGATACATTAACTGCATCTTCGGTAGGTTTTTCCATCGAAAGGCAACGTACCCTGATATTTTCGCCATCGCGCATGTGATGTACTATTAATTTTTTGTCGGCAATGTTATCGAACTCTTTTGCAGGAATGGTAAATTGCCACACGAAACCAGTTCCCATGTGCACCATATCGGTTGGCGTTCCGAAATATTTCAAATCGCCCCGGTTGATAACTGCAACCTGGTTACACGAGCTCGAAATATCTTCGATAATGTGGGTCGAGAAGATTACAATTCGCTCGCGACTCAGTTCAACAAGCAGGTTTCTGAAACGGATTCTTTCGCGCGGGTCGAGACCTGCGGTAGGTTCGTCAACTACCAGAATTCGTGGCAGGTTGAGCAGAATTTGTGCAATCCCGATTCGCTGTTTCATACCACCCGAAAAAGCACCGATTTTATCGTTACGTCGTTCGTACATGTGAACGCTTTTCAACACATAATCAATCCGCTCATCGCGGGTTTTTGTGTCCTTAATCCCTTTCAGAATGGCCTGGTAATCTAGGAATTCCCAAGCCGACATGTTTTCGTAGGTTCCAAAAGCCTGTGGTAAATAACCAATCAATCCCTGCAGTTCTTCGCGGTATTTCTGGGTATCCATTCCATTAATCCAAATCTTGCCGTAACTCTGTTCAAGAATACCGCAGATTATACGCATCATTGTCGATTTTCCGGCTCCATTCGGACCAAGCAAGCCAAACATACCGGTATTTATTTCGAGCGAAACTCCATTTAAAGCACGGAAAGGTTTTTTGCGTTTCCCGATAACCGGAAT
>DATITY010000470.1:0-13252 GCA_035467235.1 Draconibacterium sp.
GGCGCATATCTTAATCCCATCCTATCTGAATTGGAGGTCGCAAATTGCGTCCTCCAATTTTCAAACTCTTCCTTTGTCAGTTTAAAAATTTGCGACCTCAATATTGATGTTCCAATTCTCAACTTTTTCATTTTTTAAAGGTAAATTTTTTTACGATATCATGATTTAATCTTCTCTATCAGGTAACAAAAAAAGAGAACAACTGCGAGTATACTTTTGAAAACAAAATATTTATATCACGAAAACTTTCGTCAAATCTGACATTCAATAGAATTAATTTGTGGAAAGCAATATTTTGGCAGTAAATTTGACAAGGAGTGTAAACATTTCGATACAGAATTTAAACAATTAATAAACAATGTTATGAAGTACCTTTTAATTTTAACAGTATTCGTTTTTACATTCCGGTTGGCAGAAGCACAGTATGTTCAACCCGGGCAGGAAAAACCTTATATTGAAGTGGTTGGCAACAGTGAAATGGAAATTGTGCCAAACGAAATTTACATCAGTTTTACTTTAAAGGAACGGATGGATGGCAAAAAGAAAATAACCATCGAAGATCAGGAAAAGGAGTTAAAAAAGCAACTTCAGAAAGCCGGTTTCGACCTGGCCAACCTGAGTTTATCGGATGCATCGGCTGGTTTCGTACCTGTAAAACGCAAAAAACAGGAAGTGTTGACGGCGAAGAATTACATTATTAAAGTGGCAACAACCACTGAAGTTGCATCCGTTTTCGATGTTCTCGATTCAGTGGAAGCGTTAAATGCCGACATCTCGCGGGTAGCCCATTCTGAAATTGAAAAGTACCGCAAAGAGGTAAAAATAATGGCAGTAAAAGCAGCTAAGGAAAAAGCCGGTTACCTGCTCGAAGCCATTGGCGAATCAGTTGGCAAACCGCTGATGATTCAGGAACGCGAATCGTACGATGACGTGATGCCTGTTGCAAATTACCGCATGAAAGCCATGGAAGTTATGGCCGAAAGCGATATGGCACCCGAAGAATTGCCCGAACTCAGTTTTCAGAAAATCAAACTGAAATATTCGGTTTTTGCAAGGTTCGAAATAAAATGATGATTCGAAGAATAATTGAGAATAACATCGCAGGGAAGAAAGTTCTGATTTTCTTCATTCTGTCAACAACAATTTATTTGATAATGTTGTTGTTTACCATCCCGCGGGTGATGTCCTATTCAGGTGGAATGAAGATTCTGGACATGATGCCCACCGGTTATGATGCAGCTTATGTGAATGAATTGTTTGCGAAGCTTGGCGAACCCGGAAGACATGCATACCTGTTTGGCCAGATTCCGTTCGATATGGTTTATCCTGCGCTGTATGGAATTGGATTTTGCCTTGTGCTGGCCTGGTTTCTGAAAAAACTCGGCAGACTGCATGGATTTCTCATTTATTTTTGCCTTTTACCAATAATTGCAGGTTTTTTCGACTACTGCGAGAATTTTGGAATTATAGCAATGATGCAGGCTTTCCCCGAAATTCCCGTTAATTTGGTAGCTGTCACAAACATTTTTTCTGTCCTGAAAAGTAGTCTTACTTCAATCTTTTTTATAGTTCTGGTTGTTGTTCTCATTATGTTTGCGATTAGATTGCTATCTCAAAAACAGATAAAAGTTAATAGAAACATAAATTGAATTATCATGACAAAAAGTATTTTTCCATGTTTGTGGTTCGATGGCAATGCCAAAGAAGCCGCTGAACTGTATTGTTCCATTTTCATGAATTCAGCAATAACTGTTGAAACGCCATTAGTTGTGACTTTCGAACTAAACGGTAATAAAATAATGGGCTTGAACGGCGGCCCAATGTTTACTATTAATCCTTCGATTTCGTTGTTTGTAACGTGCGACTCGGTTGCTGAAACCAACCGTATCTGGAATTCATTGATTGATGGTGGAAGTGAGTACATGCCCATTGACACTTATCCCTGGAGTGAACGTTACGGATGGCTGCGGGATAAATTTGGAATGACGTGGCAAATTTCCTCAACGGGTAAAAACGACGGCGGTTTGCACATCGTACCGTCTTTTCTGTTTACCAATGCCCGCTTTGGCCAGGCAGGGGCAGCCATTGATTTTTACCGTTCGGTTTTCAGCGATTCATCAACCAATATGATGGTGAATTTTCCTGAAGGCGATCCAAATGCCGGAAAAGTAATGTATTCCGAATTTAGTTTGAATCAATCTGAAATGATTGCAATGGACGGCCCCGGCGACCACGCCTACTCCTTTAACGAAGCTGTTTCGTTTGTTGTGGAATGCGAAACCCAGCAGGAAATTGATTATTACTGGGAAAAGCTGACAGAAGGCGGCGAAGAAAGCATGTGCGGCTGGCTGAAAGACAAGTTTGGCGTTTCATGGCAGATTGTACCGAAAATTCTGGCCGAAATGATGGCTGACCCAGGTAAAGCACCACGGGCAATCGAAGCATTCAGCAGCATGCGCAAAATAGAAATTGAAAAACTGAAGTTTTAGTATCTCAAATCAGATTGTAATTCTACAACCTGATCTATTTTTGAACAACCAGTTTTTTTGTTACAAAAGTATTTCCGGTTTTTAAAACAACAAGATAAACACCCGAACTTTGTAAATTCCGGGGTTGTATAAATTTACTCTGATAACCAGCAGACAGTTGTTCGTTAACCAGCAATTCGAGCATCCTTCCATTCAAATCAAACAATTTAATCTCAACTTTTTCATCGGATTTTAAATTGAAATCGATATTAAATGACGAAGTAGCCGGATTGGGATAAATTTCAAATTCGGGGTTAAAAGATGAGGCAATTTCTGTTGTAGCAGTTATCGATCCCAGGTCGTCGGTTTCGGGAGAACCATTTTCATATTTTGAAATAGTCCAGTAATCAACTGAATTTGGGTCTCCTTTTGGATTACTTTCGGCAGACACAAGGGAAAAGCCCTCTCCATCAGCCTCAACAGGCCAGGGGATGGAATCGTAATAAGTGAAAGAGATAACATCCTGGTTTGTTGCAGTTTGAAGAGTTATTTTTTCGCCACCGTTCGAAAGACTTCCGGAATACTGAAAATTGGGCTTGATTTTGTAAAAATTGGAAAATTCGGTTTTATTCGAGGCAATAACCATAAACGCCCCGGGAGCAATGGCAGTTCCTGCCGGAAATGTAAAATTGATGCCATCGGTAAATGCCAGTCCCGATAAATCCAAAGAAGTGGCACCAGTGTTTTTTAGTTCTATAAATTCAAGTTCCTTATCGTCAACAAGTCCCCAGTCATTGGGGTGATAATGAAGTTCTGTTACTTTTAAATTTGTAAACAACCCCGAGTTTTCAAAAGCAATTTCATGTAAAGCGCTCCAGGTGGTGGTATAACGAATTCGAGCTTTCACAATGGTACCCGGCGTTACCATTATATTTTTTGAATTTCCTGCGTTAACTGCCGAGTTCGAAATATTTCCTCCAACTGTCCGTGGATCTGTGCCGTCGATAGTATAAATAATTGAACCGCTGGCATTTTTGTTTTCCATGGTTAGACTGTAATTTTCTGAAATAATGATTTTACTATCCGTTATTTCAGTACTGTTATTCTTAAAAACAGGAGGTTTCAGCGAAATATACAGATTTTCGGCCAGAAGTTGCTGCAACACTATTTCGGTTCTGTACGGCATATAATCATTTGTTACCTGATTAACCGCCGGAATCCAGTCGTCATCTTTCGTTCTTGCCGGATAACTTCCCATATCTCCCCAGCGGGCAGACTCGGCAATAATTGCCAAATCAAGTTTATCGGCTGTTTTTTTGAACCGGCTGATACATGAATCGGGAGTAAAAACGCCATTGTTGAAAAAATGACGATAGACCCTGTCCGCAAAACGAATCCTGTATTCCGGATTTTCACTAAGTTTAAAGTGTAACCATTGTGGATGAAATCTTCCGAAATAGGTTACCTCCATTCTCCCGCTCGAAATATTGCCAATGTTTACCCTGTTTTCATATAATCCAATTCCAGGACCTGCAGGATCGGTTAACAAAGTATGTTCTGAGTCGTGTGCAAAAAACCTGAATCCATCCCGCTTTTTCTCCCTGTTGTCAATGGCATAAAAGTTATTTGGATTGTAATTGTTCGAAAATTTCGAAACAGGGGCATCAAAATTCCCGGCGTAAAAAATGGTAAGCATATAATCTATCAGGTTGTCAACATCGACCCATACATTCAGTGATGTATCAACAGCACCCGTGGGGCTGAGCCCAATCAGTTTAAAATAATTCTGGTTCGAAGAAAATCCCTGCTGGCACATATTCCAGATTGCCAGCCACGAATCGGTGTTTCCATCGGTTGCTTCAATTTCATAAAGGCCAAAATTATCGCCGATGTCAACTTTTATTACATCATAATCCTCCTTGTCGCCACCAAAGTACGATTCCGCAAAACTTGCTTCGGAACGTTCCTGTGTCTGATAAATCCCCCAGTACAATCCGTTCAGGTATAAGTGGTAATAACGGCTCCGGGTGTAAGGCAGGTGCATATCTTTCTGGCAATCGCGCGAAAAAACATCCCTGTTCATGGTATTGTGTCTTGCAACATCTCCGCCGTTGGCCCACGAGTAATTCTGACTTGTTCTTAAATCAATTTTGTCGAATTCGTTTACTCCTTCATTCTCAAATAAAGGAAAATCCAATTTTCCTTCACCATATTCCGATCTGAAAAATACCCTGAAAGCATGTTTTGGATAATTGCCGTGTCTGCTCCAGCCACCCCTGATACGAATTCCTGCATCAATGTTAAAACCCGCGCTGCCATCAGGATTAATCAGTTCAATATTCGCAGGACGTTCCCATTCCGAACCGTGATATTCAGCATTTACATAAATCCCCTGATACGAACCAAAAAGATTGTCGGGATCTGTGGTAACCGAAATGGTAGGAATATCGAGCAGCGAGCTTTCCATCAGGTTTTTATAGCGTGCATCTTCATACACTTTTGAATCCATGGGCAGGTCGATTATCTGGCCGTTTACATCGTTTGATGGCCAGTTGCCACCCGGATGTGTCTGAGTTTTTACAACACTGACAAATATATAGGTGTTGGTTACTGGCTTGCTCGGATCGAACCCAGGTGTAAATTTTGAAGCCCTTAAAACCACTCCTCCGGTTGTACCTCTTCCTGCTGCAGTGCTGTTTGGATCAATGGTAACACTAACCGGTGAAACTGCAGTAACTGCGGTAAAAGAATATCTTGGGTCGCTGCCATCCAATGTGTATTTTACGGTTTCCCCTGCTGCTGAACTACTTATTTTTGCCGTAAACGGACTGTTGTAAAATCCGCTGGGTGTGTTGCAGGTAACGCGATCGGTTTCAGGTAATTTTTTTATAGTCTCTAATTTTGCATTCAAATAAAAGTCGTTGCTGTTTTTAGCGAAATTAAAGCCCTGGATGGCAATTACATTTGTACCATTTACCAAACTGAGTTTGCTTTTGTCGATTATCAGGCTGCTCCATTCGCCAAATTCATGGGGAGTTACAGCGCCCGCGTTATATGAATAATTTTGGAGAACATTGATTTTCCAAACTTCTTTTCCATTAATCCAGACTACAAAACCATCATCGTAATCAACAGTTATTCTTAGTTCATCAACATCATCAGTATTGTTAATTACAAATTCTTTCCGAATGTAAAATGTTGTGTAATTGTTAAACATATCAACAAGTTGCGTTCCCCCGCTGCCATCGCCATACCTGAAAGGTGCATTTCCTTTAGGCCAGGCTGAATCGTTGAATCCGATGCCCCTCCAGATAGTATTTGGTTGCGAAGGTTCCTGAGTTCCTTTGAAATACGACCACTGCGAATTCCAGTCGATTGGAACCTGAGCTGAAACATTTGAACTAAATAAGAGGATATAAAATGCGATCGTACTAATTATTATTTTACTCATCGGAATTTATGTAATTTTAAAATCTTCAGTTTTGGATAAGTCAACAAATTTAAAAACAAATTTAAAGAATCAGTTTAATTAAATATGATACAAAAATTAGCGCTGCTTCACGATTATTTTCGAATATGAATTATTTCCCTGAATTACTTTTACAATATAAATACCCGTTTCAAGTTCTTCGATATTCATATTATGCCTGTTTTCAATAAAAGACTCACTTATAGCAATCTGACCCGTAATAGTTGATATTGAAACAAAATTCATTGTTGGACCTGCTGCAGGAGTTTCAATGGTTAATATTTTTTGAGCAGGAACCGGATAAATTTTTATGTCATTCCGCAAATGATTGATTTCAGCGTTGGTGCTAAGTTCAGGATCGGTTAAAACCATCAGTCCAAAATGGTCTGCATTTTTATACATGTTGTTAGCGGTCGCCTGCGTCATTATCATCGAACCAATAAAATTCTCACGTGCGGTTGTTTCATCGTTGTCGCAGTATGCAATTGCAAACCCCATCTTTTTATTGTGAACCAGATTAACCCGGCTGTTTTCCGGATTACTAATGTTGAATGATGCATCGTAGTTTTTAATGGCAAGTTCCCATAAATAGGTGTCCTCGCCAATAGTATCCATGTCAGCTTTCAGGTTGTTTTTATAGTTCACTCCACCGCCCGACGAATTTATATCCACTGCATCATAAACTAAACTTACATGGTACGCAAAAGCATTACAATTTCGCTCGTGATCTCCTTTTGAACGGTTTTCGTCTATAAAAACCTCCAGACAGTCATCATCCCAATAATTCTGAAGCGGGTTGGTGTGGTCGTCAGAAAGAGAATCATCGACAACTTCTGCCAAAACATATAAATACAATTCGTCCCATGCCACTTTAAAACGGCCGGTAAAATCACCTTCCTTCATTTTTGCATTCCAGGGAATCCAAACCTGGTCAATTGCATGCCATTCCGCGTTTGCCCAGCAATCCTCTGTGGCCTGACCGTCAACAACAACGGGCGTTTTAGTTTTATAGCAAAAAATGGTGTCGTTTTGAGTTTGCCCTGCAAGGATTCCCGGCAAAATAAAATAAAAGGCAGAGATTAATAAAAATCGAATTATCATGTTGATTATTTTTTGAAGATGACTTTTTCGGAGAAATCAAGGTTATTTTGTTTGTCTTTGATTCTGACAATATAAATTCCTTCAGAAACCTTACAATTTTTTGAATCCGTGCCATTCCAGACAATGGATTCATTTTCTGCAAATTCTGAAGAATGAACCAACAGGCCGCTGATACTGTAGATTTCCAGTTTCGAATTTACTGAAAACTGCACTGGTTTGTAAAAACGTGTGTATTCTGAAAATGGATTGGGAAAAGCGATATTGATGTTTTTATTTAGTTGGGGCGAAATTCCGGTAGTGCCCGATTTGAAATATTTCAATTCAATTCCTTCTCCCAAGCCCAGATTCCGGGAATATTGACGGTCGGTGGCATTATTCCAATGCTCAAAAACGCCCAAACTGCCAATTGGAGTTCCATCACCTTCAGGATCGTAAGTAATTCCGGCAGGCCAAAAGTCGCGGCTGGCGCATTGCGAAAGGTAATCAGCAATTTCAGCTTTAAATTGAACAGGGTAATTCTTTTTGGTGGCATCTTCAACATATTCCTGAAAAAGAACATCGTAACAAACCGATTCCAGAGCCACCGGATCCTGTCCCACAAAAATTGAATTTGGATAATCATCGTTAAACGGAGCAGATTTGAATTTTTTTATCCAGCCTTCCCAGCTTTCGCCTCCCCATAAACCATCAATAATATAAATGAGTCCTTTGCCTCCGGTTTGTTTGTGGCCCATATAATCAACAGTATGCCTGTATTTGCGCGTTCCAGGGCTATTTTTAGGTAAATAAGGGTGCATTGCCATCGCAGATTGACCAGCAGGATTACCTGCATCCTTTTTTTCAAGAAATGAACCCTGATGATTTTTTGCAATCAACGTGATTCCTCCCTCGTTATGCGTTTTTAATGCAGGTATATTTATGACATAAGTTGCATTTAAATATTGTTGAGGTAAGGTGGATTTTAGTTTTTTATCGCTAAATACCAAAACTTCTCCCGTTGAAGGCGCAGTTTGGTAAATCCCGTTATCGCCTTTACCATCCATGTATTTTACGTTGGGGTATTTGCTTTTGACCATTTCGCGGTACTCTCTTCTGAATTCCCGGTAAGGATCGCCCATAAAGATATCAGATTCAGCAACACCAACATTGTCAACAAGTTCGTGTAGAATGGCGTTGAGTAATTGCGGCGCTACATCCATTCTCAAAGGTCTTTCAGAAGGACTGCAACTTTGGTTGGTCAGGTTTATTTTGAAAGCGATTTTTTCGCCGGTTTTGTATCCAACATTACCACGTCCGTGGGTGTTGTTGTACGACTTGAAAATAGCATCCCAGGCATCTTGTATATTTTCAGTTCCGGCATATTTCATAATTGCTCCCGACAGCATTTCTTTTACCACTTCTTCGTCAACATTTATATCATCGTACCAAAAATCCGTACTGTTTTTTGTTGGCACATAATATTCGTTTGTGGCATTTTCATCGTGCACCCATACAACCCGGCCTGGAAATAATCCTTTTGCTTCGCCAACCGGACTGTTGGAGGCAACCGGAAAAGTGTTGTCAGCAGGATTAAGCGCATCGGCAACAGCGGTTTTATTTTCATTTAGAAAGATAAAAGCAAACGATAAAATGGCTAAAAAGAGAAAAACAGAACCCAACCAATATTTTGATGAACGAAATGCAAGTTTAAATTTCTTAAACGAATACATGGACGCGCTGATTCCAAGCAAATAAATCACAAACGTTGACATTAACGGCGCTGCTGCCTGCATACAGGGGTATCTGGCGCGGCTGGGTTTTGGAATCACCCGGATTAAAAACCACAATGTTGCTGTTAATCCGATCAGAATAATATAGGTTTTTGAGATTTTAAATTTTTCCCGGGAGAAATTAGTTTTCATAACGGCAAGAATCAGGTTTAGGCTGTAATATTAAACATATTTCCCCTGTTAAGGAAATTTCTTTACTTAAAGGCATTTAAAATTGTTTTTTTGCATGATTGGAATCAAAAGTAAAGCTACTGCAAACTTCGTCACCGGAGTCAATTGAATGAATCGCCAAAGCAAATCTGTCTGTCTCAGTAAGTCGGGAATGTAAAGGGATAAATGAGTTTAATAAGAATAATACCATAAACAATTTTTTGTCATGAGAGATAGAATTCTTAGATTTCGGCACTTATTGATAATCAGTAAAAATGAATAAACCCAAGGTTGTAAAAAAAGATAAATCATCAAAACAAAATCTTGTTTTTAAGGTGATTACAGCGGTTATTCCCATTCTTATTCTGTTAGCATTTGAGGGAATCATGAGGATTGCCGGTTACGGCGATAATCTGAATCTGTTTGTTCAAAACCCGGTTAAAGGATACGAAAATTACATGATGGTTAATCCGGTAGTCGGTAAGAAATATTTTCAGAAATTTGAATACACTGCGCCGGGCAACGATATTTTTCTGACTGAGAAACCCGAAAATACTTTCCGGATTTTTGTGATGGGAAGTTCTACAGTTTTCGGATTTCCTTACGAACGGAATTTAATGTTTTCCCGTATTCTGCACAAGCAACTTGAAGATGCTTATCCTGATAAAAAAATAGAAGTGGTAAATACCGCAATAACCGCAATAAACAGTTTTACACTGCTCGATTTTACCCATCAGATTTTAAAATACAAACCCGATGCAATTCTTATTTATGCCGGGCACAACGAATTTTACGGGGCTTTTGGCATTGGCTCGAACGAAACCATGAGCCGGAATCGTGGATTAACCAAGTTGCACATCGCACTCATGGATTTAAAAACTTACCAGCTCGTTCGTAATCTGATTTCCGGACTATCAGGGAAAATTGCAATTGCAGGCAAAGATGAGGTTCATGGTACATTAATGAAACGAATGGTAGGCAATAAAGATATTTTGCTCAACAGCGAAGATTACAACATTGCAATGGAAAGGTACAAACAAAACATGAGTGATATTTTGAAAAAGGCCGTTAAGAAAAATGTGGCTGTCTTTTTTAGCGAACTGGTTTGCAATATCAATGGCATGGAACCTTTTAATTCAATTGCCACCGACAACCTTGAAGCTGCGATCGATGTGTATAAAAAGGCTCAAACAGCAGAAAAAAATGGCGAATTTGAGACGGCTCTTAATTTATATTACAAGGCAAAAGATTTGGATTGCATCCGTTTCAGGGCAAGCGAAGATGTAAACCGAATTGTTAATGAGTTGGTTAATGATTATAAAGTTTATCGTGTTCCAATGTTGTCGGTATATCAGAATAATTCGCCAAACAAGCTGATTGGCAATAATTTGATGACAGAGCATGTTCATCCGAATATCGATGGTAATTTTTTAATGGCTGAGGCTTTTTATAACGAAATAGTGAAATCCGGAATAATTGGGACAAAAAAGGAAACACCTGAATATTCAATTCAATATCTTAAACGAAATTATGGATATACGTCACTCGATTCAATAGCTGCCCAACACCGGATACAAACATTAAAAGGAAACTGGCCTTTTGTGAAGATGGGTGAGCCCGAAGTCAATTATTTATTGCAGCATCGACCCAATTCCTACCTTGATTCAATTACATTCTCGGCTTTAAAAAATAAAAAATTATCTCTTTCTGATGTGCGTTTGGATTTGGCTCAGAAATATGAAAAAAGAGGTCAGATTTTTTTGGCGTTCAGGGAATATGATGCCCTTGTTCGAACAAATCCATATAATGCAGCTAATTACCGCGATGCAGCCAATTGCCTGATACAACTCGCTGATTTGCCATTGGCTTTAAAGTATTTTCAAAAATCGCTCGAATACGAGGAGTCGGGTTTTGCATACTTTAAAATTGGCGAAATCTACTTCTTTATGGGCGATTACAATAATGCCTTCACCTATTTCGAAAAATCATTTCCTTTGATACCCGAAGATAAAAGGTTAATCATTTTGGTAAAATCATATATTGCCTGTGTTTACGGCAATTTAAAGGAAAAAGCAAAGGCGGTAGCTGCCGAACTTAAACGTGTAAAAGCTGAAAAATACTTAAACGTGCCACCTAAAACATACACATATACAGAATACATTCCTTATCAAACCAAAGAGCAGGTAATTAAGGCCAGGCAATTAATTACTGAGAACAAATCAGATGAAGCGCTGGCCATTCTTGAATCATCACTGCAAATTTATGATTCGCATATAGCCAACAGAATAATTGGAGAAATTTACCAAACCCGGCAAAACAATGAAAAAGCACTTTTCTATTTTAATAAAGTGTACAACCAATTTAAGTTCGATCCCGGGTTTTTGCACAACCTCGCATTGGTTCATCTGGAAAACGGCGATAAAGAAAAAGCAAATAAATATTTAAATGAAATAACAAAGGTGGCTCCTGAATACCAGAAGTTGGAGCCGCTTAAACAGTTACTTTCGCAAATAAATTAATCTGAAGAAATTGAAAATTCTAGGAATTTCAGCATTTTATCATGATTCGGCAGCGGCATTGGTTGTTGATGGGAGAATTGTGGCTGCCGCACAGGAGGAGAGGTTTACGCGCATCAAGCAGGACTCTGCATTTCCTTTAAACGCGATTAAATACTGTTTGCATTCCGAAGCCATTAAAATTTCCGAGTTGGATGCCATTGTTTTTTACGACAAACCCCTGCTGAAATTTGAACGTTTACTGGAAACATATTATGGTTTTGCTCCCAAAGGAGTTGCATCGTTTGTTACTGCAATTCCGGTCTGGATAAAAGAGAAGTTATTTCTGAAAGGAATCATTCACGGGGAACTGGAAAAAATTAAGGGGTATCAGAAACAAAAAGTAAAACTTCTCTTTCCTGAATATCATTTGTCGCACGCGGCCAGCGCTTTCTACCCGTCGCCATTTGAGGAAGCGGCTATTTTAACCATCGATGGAGTGGGAGAGTGGGCCACTGCTTCCATCTGTTACGGAAAAGGAAATTCGATTACCAACATCAAAGAGTTGCATTTCCCGCATTCGGTTGGTTTGTTGTATTCTGCATTTACATATTATTTAGGATTCCGGGTGAATTCGGGTGAATACAAGCTGATGGGTTTGGCGCCTTACGGAATACCCGAAAGCGGGGAGGTAAAAAAGTTCATTCAAATTATAAAAGAGAAGCTGGTTGAAGTAAAAGACGATGGTTCCATCTGGCTGAATCAGAAATACTTTAATTATTCCACGGGTTTACGCATGGTGAAAGACAATCAATGGGAAAAACTGTTTGGATTTAAACGGCGTGATTTTGAAGGAAAAATTGAACAGCATCATTCCAACCTGGCGTTTGCCATTCAGCAGGTTACAGAAGAAATACTGTTAAAAATGGCTGCTGAAGCCAAACGCATTACGGGATCGAAAAATCTTTGTCTGGCAGGTGGCGTAGCATTAAATTGTGTGGGTAATGGCAAATTGCTAAAATCAAAATTATTCGATGAAATATACATTCAGCCGGCCGCCGGTGATGCTGGCGGAGCTGTTGGCGCTGCTTTGGCAGCATATTACCTTGCTTTTAAAAGCGAGCGTAAATTAACTTTACCCGATGCAATGAGTGGTTCTTTTTTGGGGCCTGAATATACACCCACGGAGATTGAACATGTTGCAAAAACGTATAAAGCGAAATACACTAAATTTGAGGATTTTGAAGATTTATCAGCGCGGGTAGCTCAATTAATAGCCAACGGAAATGTGGTAGGTTGGTTTCAGGGACGAATGGAATTTGGCCCGCGTGCACTGGGTAACCGAAGTATTTTAGGTGATGCCAGAAACAGTGAAATGCAACGTAAATTGAACCTGAAAATCAAGTACCGTGAGAGTTTCAGACCGTTTGCCCCATCGGTATTAATCGAAGATTGTGCTGAGTATTTTGAACTTGAACAACCTTCACCGTACATGTTGCTGGTGGCGAATGTTCAGCAGAAACACATGAACAGTATTCCCGATAATTATTATGAACTTCCGTTAATGGAACGTCTGTATTTTGAGCGTTCCGATATTCCTTCGGTTACGCATATCGATTATTCTGCACGAATACAAACAGTTCATAAGGAAACCAATCCACGTTACCGGAAATTAATTGAACAGTTTAAAAAACTCACTGGGTACGGTTTAATCGTAAACACAAGTTTTAATGTACGCGGTGAACCGATAGTCTGCACCCCGGAAGATGCTTACAAATGTTTCATGCGCACCGAAATGGA
>DATITY010000471.1:0-3065 GCA_035467235.1 Draconibacterium sp.
TTGAATTATCGTTTCTGAAATAGCTAAATAAAGAACAATTCTAAATTTTAACTTATATTTCTTTATTTTTGTACAAAGCACTTTGAAAAATGCCGACATTATCGATGTTTTTTGGAATAATTATTCGAATGTATTATGCACCAAATGAGCATAATCCGGCTCATATACATGCATATTTTCAGGAATTTAAAGCATCAATAAAAATTTTGGATGGCGAAATTATTAATGGAACACTACCTTCGCGTCAGCTAAAACTCGTTTTAGCCTGGATTGAGATTCATAAAGATGAACTTTTAGCCAATTGGGAACTTTGTCAAAACGGTGAAAAACCTTTTAAAGTTGAACCGTTAAAATAAAAAAAAGTATGGAACCTGAATTAAAAGAAGTAAAAGCAAACTCTGATTACACGCTAATTTTAACCTTTAATAACGGAGAGGTTAAAGTTTTTGATATGAAACCATATCTAAATCTTGGAATCTTTAAAGAGTTGAAGGATTTGAAACTTTTCAATTCTGTAAGAAAGAGTTTTGATACAGTTGAATGGCCAAACGAAGCAGATATTGATCCGGAAATTCTTTATAACGAAAGCAAAGCATTTGCTACAAATTGAAAATAATGCAAAAAGTCGCCATTTTCCCGGGATCATTCGATCCGTTTCACATCGGTCATGAATCGATAGTTCGCCGCGCACTACCCCTTTTCGACAAAATTATTGTCATGATTGGTTATAACGCCAACAAAAAATCGTTCTTCCCGATCGAAAACAGGCTGAAATGGATTAACCAGGTTTTTAAGGATGTTGAAAAAATTGAGGTGAGATTGCATGACGGATTAACTGTCGATTTTTGCAAGGAAGTTGGCGCCGGATACATTCTGCGAGGTTTGCGAACATCTGCAGATTTCGAATACGAGCGCGCAATTGCGCAGGTTAACAAACAAATGCACCCCGAAATTGAAACGGTCTTCCTTTTAACTTTGCCGGAACATACTCCGATAAATGCTACAATTATCCGCGACATTATTTTTCATGGCGGCGATGCAAGTATTTTTCTTCCCAAAGGCCTCGACATGAATGAATTTAAGGTAAACAGCAAAAAACCAAACAGTTAAAATGCGCCTTCTATTCTTTTTTGCAATATTCATTTCGTTAGCCAGCCAGGCATCGGTTACAATTCAGTGCGACAATCCAAAATATGCAGGCCAAAGACTCGATTTTTACCGCTTTTCCGATCCGGTTTCATCTGCAACCAAAATAGTTTTTACACTCAATTTTGACCAAACAGGTAAAAGCGCCAAAACCATTGAAACAGAAACCACCCAATTTGTATTTTGCAATTTTGGAATTTATCGTGGAATGCTTTTCATTGAACCAAACCAAAAATTAGTTTTGCAACTTCCTCCGGTGCGTGAAAAATCGTTTGCCGACCAGAAAAATCCCTATTTTACGCCCGTTTCGTTTTGGTTTGCAACCGAAAATAAGCAACAACTCAACAATCAGGTATCCGATTTTACGAAGCAACTCAATGAAATTACCGATAAATATTTCGACCAGCTCTATTTTCGGCAATCAAAGCAAATTTATGATTCGGTTGTTTATTTTATCGACAAGGAATTTGGCGGAATAAAATCAGTGCCGTTTCAATTTCACAAAAAACTGTCGCTGAAAATGGTTGAGGTTGAAGCTTTTCGGTTAGTACCTGAAGATTATTCTGCGCTGTTTTCGGGTATAAAACAGGAATTCTGGCTGCACCCTGCGTTTACCAATCTATTTGAAAAAACGTTTACCGGGCAACTGAGTTTTTCAGTAAAATCGGTGAAAGGCGATGATATTCGAAAAGCTGTGAATCAGGGAAATATTCCGTTTTTAATTGAATACACAAATACCAAATACAGCATTTCAGGTGAAATGGCAGAACTCGCCTTGTTAAAAATGCTTCACGATGCTTTTTATTCAGGCGATTTTTCAAAAAGTTCAATCCAGCAAATGGTAAAATCTGCCCGCTTTACAAGCCACAAAAACTCAATAATCAGAGAGGCTGCATTTAATAT
This sequence comes from Draconibacterium sp., assembly GCA_035467235.1. Classification (GTDB taxonomy): domain Bacteria; phylum Bacteroidota; class Bacteroidia; order Bacteroidales; family Prolixibacteraceae; genus Draconibacterium. Next base: position 2,050 of record DATITY010000471.1, read on the forward strand.
TTCTGAAAAAATTAAGCATTTACAACCCGGAAATGCAGCACCTGCTATTTGTTTGAAAAATTTAGACGGACAGAAAACGTGCACCAGTCAAAACTCAGGAAAGTACAAATACATCATTTTTGCCGATACGGAAATGGCTGTTTGCCGCGAACATTTGAAATACCTGCCTGTCATTCTGCAGAAGTACACGAAAAATATCGAAATATTTATCGTGTTGCGTAAAACCGATGCAACGCAAATGAAAAAGTTTTTTGCTGAAAACGAAGTCCCGGGAATAAAACTTGTTGACGAAAACAGCGAATTTATTGATCTCTACAAAGTAAAATCGTTCCCGCAATGTTTTCTGCTCGACCAAAATCACAAAGTTAAATTTACAGCTGCGAAAGCGCCGTTGGATGGATTTGAGCAGCAGTTTGGGGCGTTGTTGCAACAGGATTTTCTGGAAAAGCAGAGGAAACAGGCAAAATAGCAGGCTTTTTTTATCTTTGCCGCCTGATTTTTAAAATTCATTCATGATTTCAATTGACGGGCTGACGGTAACGTTTAGCGGAACAACTTTATTTAAGGACATTAACTTTGTGGTAAACGACAAAGACCGCATTGCTTTGATGGGCAAAAACGGAGCTGGAAAATCAACTTTGCTAAAAATACTGGCCGGTGTTCAAACCCCGTCGGGCGGAAAAATATCGGCGCCAAAAGATGCTGTAATTGCCTATCTACCACAACATTTACTGGTAAACAACAGCCGTAGTTTATTTGAAGAAGCTTCGCAGGCTTTTGCCGAAATACTGAACATGCAAACACAGCTCGATGAATTGAATCATCAACTGACAGTTCGCACCGATTATGAATCGGATGAATACAGCAAAATTATTGAACAGGTTTCGGAGATGAGTGAAAAACTTTACAGTCAGGGCGAAATTAATTTTGATGCCGAAGTTGAAAAGATTCTGCTGGGATTGGGATTTGAACGTCAGGATTTTCAGCGGCCAACGAGCGAATTCAGCGGAGGCTGG
>DATITY010000472.1:0-7182 GCA_035467235.1 Draconibacterium sp.
AGATTTTTATCAAATACATTTACAGAAAGTGTACAAACTGCTGAATCGGGAATGGTATTTATAATATCAGTTTCAACAGTCAGCGTTGCATCTTTGTAATTTTTATCAAAATCGGTAACCACATAGAAATCATGAATGTAAGTTTTTGGTAGGGCATAAAGTTTTACATCACGGTAAATTCCCGAAAGCCGCCACATATCCTGGTTTTCGAGATACGAACCATCAGAAAAACGCATCACCTGCACGGCCAAATCGTTTTCTCCTTTTTCTATAAATGGAGTAATGTTGAATTCCGCAGGTTCGAAACCACCCTGGTTGTAACCCACGCGTTTTCCGTTCACCCAAATGTACGAAGCGGATTTAATTCCTTCGAAACGGAGCATGATTTCTTTTGCTTCCCATGTTTTGGGGATTGTAAATTTACGTTTGTAACAACCCGTTGGATTAAAATAATCGGGAATTTTAGGTGGGTCGCTCTCAAAAGTCAAAGCAATATTTCTGAATTTTGAGTGATCGTAACCTTCCATTTGCCAGTTGGATGGCACTTTTATTTCAGCCCAATCCTCAACATCGAATTTAGGTTTCCAGAAATCTGTCGGAACCTGTTCCGGAGTTTCAGCAAGTTTAAATTTCCAAAGCCCGTTTAATAACTGATAATTTGGACTTTTTTTATTTTTAAGTGCGTTATCTACAAAATCGTATGGAATATAAAAAGCATGTGGCGCGGTTTGTCCTTTTTCGAAAACTGCAGGGTTTTCCCAGTCGGAAGGAAGAAATTCAACTTCGGTTTGCGAAAATGCATTTAGCGAAATCAAAAAAACAAAAGTGATGATTAAAATTAATCGGTTCATGGTTGCTGGTTTATTTATATAAATTGCGTTAAACTTACGTTGTTTCAAGTTCAGGTTGCCGCTGAAACTCGCGGAAATATTGTGTGGGTGCCAAACCAGTATGTCTTTTAAAAGTACGGTTAAAATTAGAAAGGTTGTTAAATCCACTTTCGTATGAAATCTGTGATACCGATAATTTACCATCAAGAATTAACCGGCAGGCATAACTGATTCGCAAATCGTTTACATATTCCGAAAGCGGTTTTCCCGACTTTTCCTTAAAAAAGCGGCAAAAAGCTGCCGGATGCAGATTGGCAATTTCAGCAACTTTCTCAAGTTCAATTTTTTGCTGATAGTTGGTGTTTAAAAACTGCATCACTTTTGCAAGTCTGAAATTTGAGAAATTATGACTCTCGGGTTGATAAAGCTCTCCGGCGAGCAGTCTGTAATCTTTTGTTTTGGCCATTTCCTGCAATAGTTCCTGTAAATAAATAACACGCTCGAATCCGTTACTATTGGCTATTTTAATAACTTTCTTTCGTATTCTTTTCGAAAATTCCGGAGAAAACCAAACCCCGCGGGAAGCCCATTTAAGTAAATCTCCAATCAAATAATATTCGGGGTAATTTTGAATTTCGTCTTTTAAAAAATCAGCGGGGAACTGTATTACCACGTATTTTACCCTCAAATCTCCATTCCCGTTCAGGTATTTTTCACCGCTTCGCCAAAAGTGTGGCAGTGTACTTCCAAGCAAGGCAAAATCGCCCGATTGAAATTCTTCAATGCTGTCGGCAACAAAACGGGTCCCGGAACCTTCGAGTACGTATAACATTTCAACCTCAGGGTGAGAATGCCATGGATAAGTAAAATGGGGCCTGTCGCATTGTTTTACTTTCACTGTCGATAGTCCGGGAAAATCAATATGTTCGTGCATTATTTTCATCATTCAATAATAGCAAAAATGTTAATTAAGTACAAATGCTTGCAAAATTAATACTGTTTAAATTGCTGAATGAAAAGTAAATTTGTAACCAGACTAAATTCAAAAAACATGACAAACGAACAATGGGAACTATTGCTGGCTACAGTTCGTGGCAAAATTCCTGAGAAACCGGTTACCGCATTTATTATCGACAGCCCCTGGATTCCCGGTTGGGCTGGAGTTTCAACATTGCAATTTTATTCTTCAGAAGAAATCTGGTTTCAAACCAATAAAAAGGTGATTGAAACTTTTCCTGATATTATTTTTCTTCCCGGATTCTGGTCCGAATTTGGAATGTGCACCGAACCATCGGCATTTGGCGCTAAAATGGTTTGGAACAGATTTAATCTTCCACACGCCGACAGGATAATGACCGATATTTCGGAAGCTGCTAATTTGAAACTTCCAAATCCAAAAACCGACGGACTTTTACCGTTTGTAATTCAACGACTGGCAAATTATCAAAAACCCATAAACGAAATGGGTCACGAAATAAAATTCGCTGTTGCCCGCGGTCCGCTCAACATTGCATCGTTTTTAATGGGAACCACTGAGTTGATGATGGGCTTTATGATGGATCCCGAAAACAGTCACCGTTTGCTGGAAACGATTACACAGTTTTCAATCAACTGGATTCAGCATCAGAAAGAGATGTTCCCCAGTATTGAAGGGATTTTGGTTTTAGACGATATTGTGGGTTTTATTGGCGACGATGAATGTCAGGAATATGCAGTTCCTTATATCAAAAGGATTTTCGATTCATTCGATTCGAAATTGAATTTCTTCCACAACGATGCGCAGGGTTTGGTTTCCACACCATATTTGAAAAAAATGGGAGTTGACCTTTTTAATTTCAGTTTTGAACATTCCATGAAGGAAATTCGTGAGTTAGCCGGACCTGAAATTGCGTTGATTGGCAACCTGCCTCCGCGTGATGTGCTGGCTGCGGGAACACCTGAAAACGTGCGCGAAGAAACCCGCAGAATGGTGCAGGAATTTGGCGATAAAAACCGTGTAATCTGGTCGTGTGGCGGTGGAATGCCACCCGATGTAACTACTGAAAACATTTTGGCGTTTAAGAATACTATTGCTGAAGAAGTTATTTGAAAATAAGAATTATGAAGATCATCTTTCTAATAACAATCCTCCTGATAACGAACATAGTTTTTGGTCAGGAATTGGCCAAATTCAGTATAAAAACAATTGACGAAAGAATTGATGCACCCGTTTCTATTTCATTGGATGGAATTAATTACAACACAGATAAAGGAAATCTGGCATTGTACGAAATTACATCAACAGGAGAAAAACTGGTGGCAAGTCAGATTGAAACTGGTTATTCTGCGCGACTTTGGTTTATTTTGAAGGGGATTTCAGCAAATTATTCAGAACGAAAATTTGTGTTGAAGAAGGAAGAAAATGCTGCCGTCACTCAATCAAAAGTTACGCTGAAAAAGGATTACAAGGATTTAAGTTTGATGCTGAACGAAAAACCAATCCTTAGTTATCGTTTTGCGACAACTTTCCCACCTGATACGATAAATCCATTATTCAAACGTTCCGGTTTTATACATCCGTTGTATTCGCCGGGAGGTGAGGTTCTATCGCGTATTCAGGCGCCCGACCATTATCACCATTACGGAATCTGGGGCCCGTGGACAAAAACCACCATCGATGGTCGTGCCGTTGATTTCTGGAATTTGATGGCCGGAGAGGGAACCGTAAAATTTGCAGGTTTTCTTTCGGAAGCTGAAGGAGCCGTTTTTAGTGGTTTTCAGGCTTTGCAGCAACACATTGATTTTGGTGCAAAAGGTGAAGACCAAATCGCGATGAACGAAATTCTGGATGTCAGGGCATGGAATATTGGTGAAGGAGTTTGGATGATTGATTACACTACTACACTGAACAGCCCTCTGAAAAACGGGATAATGCTCGATGCCTATCGTTATGGCGGTGGAATTGGTTTTCGTGCCACCGAAAAATGGCACAAAGACAATAGCACAGTTTTAACATCGGACAATAAAACCCGGATTGATGCTGATGGATCGAATGCAAAATGGTGTATTGTTGAAGGAGAATCGGCCACAAAAGAAGGCCGTTCAGGAATTCTTTTTCTGAGCCACCCTTCGAACCGGATGCACCCGGAACCGATGCGAGTCTGGCCACTTGATGCAAATGCAGGCAGAGGTGATATGTATTTCGAGTTTGTTCCCATTCGTCACGACGACTGGAAACTGGAACCAAAACAGAATTATACACTGAAATACCGGATGATTGTTTTTGACGGAAAAATAGATGCCAAAACTGCCGAAATGTACTGGAACAGTTTTTCAGCAAACCCGAAAGTTGAATTCATTCAATAGATGTGAAACAATTAGTCTGGAGTTATGATACAAACAAAATAAAAATATTAAATTAATCTTTTTGTGGAACTTCTTGCTTTAGGGTCTTTGTGGCAAAACTAATTTGGAAAAATGCCACGAAAACACCAAAACACAAAGAATTCACTAAGTTTTAAAAAATAAGAAACAATGAAAAAATTTACAGTTTTAGTTTTATTCCTTTTAATCGCATCCGTATGTACTATTGCCCAACCCAAAGTAACCGCCGAAAAGGTGGGCGATAAAATAGAGTTTCGGGTTGATGGTAATCTGTTTACCAGTTACATATTATCGGATTTTGAGAAATATCCTTTCTTCTTTCCGGTAAACGGGCCATCGAATGCAAGCGTTACTTCGATGCGCAATGCGAACTACCCGCACCACAGCTCACTTTTTTTTGGATGCGACCGTGTTAACGGAGGAAACTACTGGCAGGAAGCGCTGAAAGACGGTCAGATTATATCTCTCCGTGCCGATATTCTTGAAACCGGTGGAAACAAAGCCGTGATTGAAAACGAATGTATCTGGCGCCGTCCCGGGGCCGATGCTCCCATAAAAGACAAACGGAAAATTACCGTAACAATTCCTTCAAAAGATAAATATTTTATCGATTTTGAAGTAACCATGGAAATGCTGATGGATGTCAATATTGAAAAAACAAACCATTCACTTTTCAGCGGAAGAATGGATCCCGATTTAGCAGTAATCAACGGTGGCACAATGATTAATGCTGAAGGTGAAACATCAGAAAAAGGTACTTTCGGAAAATCATCACCATGGATTGATTTTTATGGTCCGCGAATGGGTAAAACCGAAGGAATGGCAATTTTGCAACACCCATCGAATAAATGGTTTCCATCGCCGTGGTTTACCCGCGATTACGGTTTCTTTTCGCCAACACCCATGTACTGGCCTGCAGATGACAAAAGTACCGTGTTGAAAAAAGGTGAACTAATAAAATTGCGCTACCGTGTTATTGTACATTCCGGAAACCACAGTGAAGCCGGGATTGCTGAAGAATTTGCGAAATACTCGAAGGAGTAGGAAGCCTCCCCCGATCCCTCCGAGGGAGGGGAGAAAGAAAGAAAAAATGCGCGAATGAAAAAAGCCAGTTGCAAGTAACCAGCAGCCAGCAGCAATTTTAAACATTGAATTTTAAACTTTAAACTTTTTTATATGAAACGAAGAACTTTTTTAAGGAATGCAACTGCTGCAACAGCCGGAGCAATTATCGTCCCAACCATTGTACCATCCTCTGTTTTTGGGAAAAATGCACCAAGTAACATGATCAATATTGGTCAGATCGGATGCGGACGAATTGCTCGCGATCACGATATGGCGTCAACCCTGCGTTACGACCAGGCGCGATATGTGGCAGTTTGCGACCTCGACAGCAACCGACTGGCTGACGGGAAAAAACTGGTTGAAGATTTTTACAATAAAAAAACAGGAAGCAGCAATGCTGTAGATGTGAAAATGTATGGCGATTACCGCGAAATGCTGTTAAGTAAGGATATCGATGCAGTTGTAATCAGCACGCCCGACCACTGGCATTCGCAACCTGCCATTGAAGCAGCACTTGCCAAAAAGGACATTTACCTTCAAAAACCCACTTCTTTAACCATTACTGAAGGAAGATTATTAAGCGATGTTGTTCAGCGACAGGGAGTAATTTTGCAGGTGGGTACACAACAACGATCTGATGCCCAGTTCAGGGTTGCTGCCGAATTGGTGCGAAATGGCAGAATCGGGGAAGTTCATACTGTAAAAATAGGTTTGCCGGGAGATCCTTCCGGCCCGTTATTTCCCGACATGCCGGTTCCAAAAAGCCTGAATTTCGATATGTGGCTGGGCTCAACACCTGAAATTCCATACACCGAACAGTTGGTTCACCCGCAAAAAGGTTACGGACGACCCGGATGGCTGCGCCATGAAAATTACGGAGCAGGAATGATTACCGGCTGGGGACAGCACCACTATGATTCTGCCGCATGGGGAATGGATACCGAATTAACCGGACCAATCTCTGTTGAAGCAGTGGCTGAGTTCCCAAAATCAGGAAGTTGGAATGTACATGGTGATTTCATGGTGAAACACGAATATGAAAATGGCATTACGGTTTATACCAGCGGTGGTTTCCCTAATGGAATCCGTTACGAAGGAACCGAAGGCTGGATTTTTGTAACCCGGGGCGCTTACCGTGCAACTGCCAGCGATCCGATTCCTGCAGGAGCAACCAAGGCACTCGATGCAAGCGATCCGAAAATTCTGGAATCGAAAATCGGCGAAAATGAAATCCACCTGTATGTAAGCAATGAGCAGCATGGAAACTGGCTTGACTGCATCAAGTCACGCAAAGCCCCTATTTCTCCAGTTGAAATCGGACACCGTGCATGCAGCGTTTGTTTAATAAGTCATATTGCAATGAAGATTCCCGGTATTTTGAAATGGGATCCTAAAACTGAAAAATTTGTGGGTAACGAAATGGCTAACTCAATGTTGAGCCGGCCACAACGTAAACCTTACGGTACATCTTATGTAAAAATTTAGAAAAGAAGAGGCTTGACATCATTTATTTGTCCAGCCTCTTTCAATTTAAAATTCTGAATTTCCAAGGCTAAAGTTTATAAGGCAGCGGGCTGTGAAGTCTCATTTGCCGGTTTATCCAGTCGATTCTGCTTTTTACATAAGGTCCCGGATTGCTGGCATTCCACTTTCGTGGACTAGGCAAAATGGCAATTATCGAAGTTGCCTGGTATTTGGTTAATTCTGACGCCCTTAAATTGAAATAGTGTTTTGAAGCAGCTTCGGCGCCATAAATTCCATTTCCCATTTCAATGCTATTCAGATAAACCTCCAAAATCCGCTTTTTCCCCCAGACAAGTTCAATCAATCCTGTGAACCACACTTCCAGTCCTTTTCTAATCCAACTTCTATGAGGCCATAAAAAAACATTTTTTGCCGTTTGCTGCGAAATGGTGCTTGCCCC
>DATITY010000473.1:0-4091 GCA_035467235.1 Draconibacterium sp.
GTAGAATGGCACACAAGTATCTATTAAATCTTGCACCACCTGAAACACCAGTTACATTAGTTTTAGAGAAGGAAAATCATCAAGATGCTTATGGAAGAACCTTGGCTTATGTGTATCTTTCGGATGGAAAATGTCTGAATGAAAAAATGATTTCAGACGGATATTCAAAACCATATAACCTTATAGTTTGCAGCCAGTTAAGCAATTTTCAAAAATTAAATTCGATTGCAAAAAAGAAAGAAATAGGGCTTTATAATATGGTAAAAATCTTCTAAAAATTGTTTACCCTATGTTTACCCCGGAGCCATAAAAATAACAAAACCGCCTGATAATCAAGCGGTTTCGAGTTTTAAAAGTGACCCAGCTGGGATTCGAACCCAGGACCCCATCCTTAAAAGGTATGTGCTCTACCTGCTGAGCTACTGAGTCATCCTTATTTAACCTTTGTTTCTCAAAGGCGGGTGCAAAAGTAATATTTATTTTTTTCTATACAACCCCAAAGTAATTTTTTTCAAAAAAAGTGACTTTTTAGTATTCAGTAATAATGTCGTTTAAAAAGAAATTCAAAGAATATCACATTCTGTTCAACTTTTTCATTTTAATCATTAGTTTTGGGTTTAACTTTTCACTGTGAACTTTATGTTTGATATAGTTAAACATTATCTATTTTGCTGACCACCGAAGGATATATTGTTATAGGGGTAATTTTACTGATGGTTGCCGCTTTGTTCAAGGAGCTAATGCGTCCTGGTTTAATTTTATTTTCTGCCACCACAGTTCTTTTGGCGTTGGGTATTATTAGCGATAAAGATGCGCTTGCAGGCTTTGCCAATGAAGGAATGATCACTGTCGCTATTTTGTTTATCGTTAGTGAAGGTGTTCGTCAGTCGGGTATATTAAACAGGTTGGCTCAGTCGTATCTTCCACGAAAAAGAGGGAAAATGGTTTTTCTTCTTCCCCGGATAATGTTACCTGTTTCATTTATTTCAGCATTTCTTAACAATACACCCGTGGTTATTATTTTTGCTCCTATCATTAAAAAATGGACAGAAAAACTAAACCTCTCTTCTCAAAAATTCCTTATTCCACTTTCTTATGCTACCATATTTGGTGGAATGTGTACTCTTATCGGGACTTCCACAAACCTTGTTGTGCACGGGTTAATTATCGACAATGGCTACAAGGGATTTAACATGTTCGAACTTGGAAAAATCGGTATTGTGGTTACCGCAATTGGAACACTTTATATGTCGATTGCCGGAAATCTTCTTCTTCCCGGTAAAAAAATTATTTTCAATGCAAAAAGCAGCACAGAATACAAAGATTATACTTACGATGTTATCGTTCCTGAAACCAGTAATTTAATTGGTCTCGAAATAAAAAACGGACGGTTAAAGGAATTAAGCAATTTGTTTGTGAGAAGCATTGAAAGGGAAGGAAAATTGATTGAAACACAAAAGGGATCTTTCACTTTACTTGCGAACGATCAATTACATGTTGAAGGAAAGTCTGACCGGTTGAATTACATATTATCAAACGAGAATGTTAAACTAAACGGTATCGATCTTGTTAAAAATTTACCAAAAAGTGAACTTAAACAATATGAAGCGGTAATTTCTCCACGATTCCCGGGGGTTGGCAAAACTTTATCTGAATATAATATTTACGAACATTATCAGGCAGTTGTACTTGCTATTCACCGTAACGGTGAAAGAATTACAACTAACCTCGGAAACCTGGTTTTAAAAGAGGGGGACAACCTAATTTTACTGACTACCGAAAAATTTATTCAATCCTGGGGCGATTCCAAAATTTTCTATCTTACATCATACATTCGCGATTATAAAACAACCGGCACATTCTGGAAAAAATGGATTGCGTTTATAATCCTTTTCATAATGGTTTCCGGCGCTACGTTAGGTCAATTTATAACTTCACCTAAAGGAATTTCGTTCGATATGTTTTATTTTTCGGCAATTGCTGCTGTTCTTTTGGTCTGGTTTAAAATTATGCCTCATCAGAAATATACAAAAGCCATAAGCTGGGATGTTCTTATTACTATAGCCTTTTCATTTGCGTTAAGCAAAGCCCTGCAAAACTCGGGAGCAGCCGATACAATTGCACATGCAACAATCAATATCGGAAAAGGACTTGGCCCGGTTGGCGTACTTGCAGCGGTTTGTCTGATAACCACAATTTTTACTGAAGTAATTACAAATAATGCCGCTGCTGCCATTGTTTTCCCCATCGCACTTTCGGCGGCAAACCAGTTGGGCGTCGATCCAAAACCCTTTTTTGTTGGAATCGCAATTTCAGCTTCAGCAAGTTTTGCTACACCCATTGGTTATCAAACCAATTTAATTGTGCAGGGAATCGGAAATTACAAATTCAAGGATTATATGAAAATAGGAATTCCCCTGAATATACTTGTATTTTTAATCTCCTTATTGCTAATTCCTTTGTTCTGGAGTTTTTAAAATTAATATCAAGGTTTAACGCTATCACCGCTGCAACCACAAATCCACATTCGGGTTGGATAAAAAAAACTTATATTTACACACTTTTTAAATAATATAAGATATAATAATCTGTTGAAATCGCCTTGAAATGGAGTATAGTTTAACAAATTTACGTGAACTTGAAGCCGAAGCAATCCACATTATCCGGGAGGTTGCCGCTGAATTTGAAAATCCGGTAATGCTTTATTCAATCGGTAAAGATTCGTCGGTAATGGTTCGCCTGGCCGAAAAAGCATTTTACCCCGGCAAAGTTCCTTTTCCGTTAATGCACATCGACTCGAAATGGAAATTCAAAGAAATGGTGGAATTCCGCGACAAATATGCCAAAGAAAAGGGTTGGGACTTAATAGTGCATTCCAATTGGGAAGGTTTTGAAAGTGGTGTGGGTCCTTTTACTCATGGCAGTAAAGTTCATACTGATGTGATGAAAACCCAGGCACTTTTGGCCGGACTCGACAAATACAAATTCGATGCAGCTTTTGGAGGCGCCCGCCGCGACGAAGAAAAATCGCGTGCCAAGGAACGTATTTTTTCGTTTCGCGACAGATTTCATCAGTGGGACCCAAAAAATCAGCGTCCCGAATTGTGGAATATTTATAATGCCCGTGTAAAAAAAGGCGAATCAATTCGCGTGTTCCCTATTTCGAACTGGACAGAACTGGATATTTGGCAGTACATCCGCCTCGAAAACATACCGATTGTTCCGCTTTATTATGCCAAAGAGCGCCCGGTTGTTAGGGTTGACGGCAACCTGATTATGGTTGACGACGACCGGATGCCTGCAGAAATGGCTGCAAAAGCGGTGATGAAAAAAGTACGTTTTCGTACATTGGGTTGCTACCCGCTTACCGGTGCCATTGAATCGAATGCTGAAACCATTGAGGAAATTGTTGAGGAAATGATGACAGTTACCGTTTCTGAACGAACTACACGCGTTATCGATTTCGACCAGGAAGGAAGTATGGAGCAGAAGAAAAGGGAGGGGTATTTTTAGGTTGTCGTGGTTGTCAGGTAATCTTAGTTGTCGGGTTTTTCGTAGTAATCTGGTTGTCTTGGATGACAATAACGACAACAATCACAACTTGACAACAAGGATAACAACGACATTATTTCTTTTCCAAAAAAGTACAAAAGATTCAATACCAGTTATATGAAAGGATATAAAGATTTGGAGATATACCAATTGGCATTTCAACTTGCTGTGGACATATATCATTTAAGTATGAAGTTGCCAAATCCTGACAAATTTGAAACAGGTGGACAAATCAGAAGATCGAGCCAAACTACAAAAGATACAATAGTTGAAGGATATGGCAGAAAACGATATAAAGCTGACTTTGTAAAATACCTTGTTTACAGTCACTCTTCATGTTTGGAGTCAATTTCTCAGGCAGAGTTTCTTGCAACAATCCACCCTCTGACCGGGTGGGAACCAATTACTGAAAAACTTGAAGGACTGAGTATTAAAATTTTCAATTTTATAAATTATGTTGAAACAAATTGGAAAGTATAGTAAAAGAAGGTTGTCAGGTTATCATGGTTGTCGGATTGTCATTGTTAAATAAATAGACA
>DATITY010000474.1:0-18483 GCA_035467235.1 Draconibacterium sp.
GGTTTCATAATCACAACATCCTGAATGGCGCCGAGCGGACACGCGCCTGCGCAAAAAGTGCGGCCAAAGAAAAGTGTGAATCCCAGCGGAAGTATGAAAAACAGTAGCGCTGTCACTGAAATGGCATAATTCGGGTCGGCAAATGAGAGCGTTACATTTTGAATAGAGCCGATGGAACAGATACATCCTTCGCGGTAAAATCCAAAGTAAGCAAGTGTGAATAACGAAATCCACAACACACCCTGTCGCGACCTTTTTTTGATTACCAGCCAGCTTGCCATTGAAAGCACTACAAGCAAAATGGCCACATCGAAATATTCCAATGCAAGTGCACGTGGCTCGGGAACTATGGTTGATGGTTGCTCGTAACCTGTTGAAAATTCGGGTTTTGGGAAGCGTTGTTGCTGAGCAGAAGCCAATGAAAAATTAAAAATTAGAAATGAAAAAATAATAAAACCCCTCTTAATCTCCCCAAAGGGGAGGGACAGGAAGAAGTTAGAAATATTTTGAAAGTTGATTGGTTTGTTCATTTCAAATCAGGCTTTTGGTTTGTTCGTGAAATCGCCTTTCACCTTGTAGGCTTCGCTGGCTTTTACGCGTTTGATGGCGTTCGATGGGCAGGTGCGGGCAATAGCGCATTCGTTGCAGTTATCGCAGATGTCGTGAATGATTTGCAGGTGTAACGAGCCGTTTCCAAAAGAGGTGCAGCCTTTTACACATTTTCCGCATCCAATGCAGAGGTCCTCAATGATATGGTATTCGAAATACGGCTCCTCGATAAATTTACGTTCGATGGCGGCTGTCGGGCAAAGCTGGTTTTCAGCGCCGGTGTCGCGGGCAATTGCACCGGGTTTCAGGTAACCGCCGCACAAATCGCAGTAGCCGCACAAAGCATAAGCATGAACGCATTTCACTGCTGAAGGTTTTTTGACACATTCGGTTGCGCAGCGGCCGCACTGAGTACATTCAAACGGGTCTATTTGCCAGACATAATCGTCGGCAGTTACCCTGCGCAATGCGGCAACGCTGACCGTACCCAGTGAGAGCAGCAGTGAAAGCCTTACTCCGTTCTGGATGAATTTACGGCGGTTTTGTGTTTTATTTGTTTCCATAATCTCAAAATCACAGGGCCTGTGTTTTTAACAACGGGCCGGGTTATGTTGGTTTTACTTATCCCCGGGTTGAAACCCGGGGTTATTCAAATTAAACTCTTTCAGAGTTTTGTTTCAAATAACATTTTGGTGGTTTACTGTTTCTGTCTTCAACCTGAATTTAAGGCTGAATCTATTCAAATTACTCTTTTACAGAAATTTCTTTATTCTCTTTTGCCTTAGGTAGTTCACATTTGGCAAATTTGCCACAAGTGCTGCAAGTGGGGGATTCGCTGCAGTTTGCGGAAACTTTTTTGTTTACAACGAGGTAGCCCGCCGAAGCAGTAATTCCGCCAAGGATGAGGAGGCGACCTGCGGTATTAAAAAAATCTTTTCGGTTCATGGTTCTGTTCAGTTTTTAGGTTCGAATACTCGAATCATTTTTTTGTCAAAATCGAGGGCGTAAACATTACCGGCTGAATCGGTGGCTACATCAGGAGCTTTGCCTTCTTCGGTAAATTTAACCGGGGCTGCCACAACGCTATCGAACTCACCCGAAGGTTTGTAGGTTTTTAAGCGCACCAATCCCTTTTCGCTGGTGACAAAACGGCCATCGGGTAAAAAGGTGTAATGCGCCGGATTGCAACACCCGCTGAATCCTTCGGTCATCATGCTTGTGTTGTTCCAGTGTTCGCGCAGATTGCCATCTTCGGTGTAATTTTCAAGCGAATGCATTCCCGGATTCACCACCCATAAATCGCCATCGGGATTGATATCCAAATCGAAAAAACCGCTTGGAATAATAAATCCGTGCAAAACGCCCTCGTCGGCTTTGCCGTCAAATTCTGCCAGTAATTGTCCATCATGATTGTAACGGTGCACTTTCCTGTTTCCGGCATCGGCAACAAAAACAGAAGTTTCTGATGCAGCAATGGCAGTAACCATAGCACTGTCGCTTATCACAGGCCATGTTTTCTGCAAATTGCCGGTTCCGTTGTACACATTTACCGCATTGCCAATGGATACAAAAATATTTTCGTTAAAAACCTCCACCGCCTGCGGAATTCCGGTCAATCCAAATTCGTTTAAAAGAATTCCGTCCAAACCAATCACCTGTATTTTTCTGTCGCCGGCAAGGTATATTTTATCATCCGAAATGGTAATTGCAGCGGGAGTTTCAAAGGAAATTCTGTAGTTACGCGTTTCCTTAAAATGAATGAGCGTGGAGTCAACCGTTTTAAAATTATCCACGTTGTATTCAAACGGATTTGGTCCAGTTTTGTCGGGCTTGTCAGATAGGTAATCGCCGGTAATTACAGCAACAATCACCACTGCCAGGATAATGAGGAAGATGATAATTCCCTTATTTTTCATCGTTTTTCAAATTTTTTGTTTTAATGATTCAGACTTGCAGAATAAAGTATTAAGACTGAAAACCATTCCAATTGTGCAATCAATTTTATCCGTATTTCTTAAATCTCATTTAATCTCCGTCAATTCAAATATCCAGTATCCATTATCCATTATCCAGTTTCATTTTCAATCAATCTCTACAAATCTCAAGTAATCTCCATTCTTCCTACAAATTTAAATCAATACAAACCATTTTCTTCGAGTCGCGCATTAAAAGATATCCGTTTGCCAGGGCAAAAGGCGCCCAGGCATCGTGCCCGTCTTCAAAAACCTTCACCTGTTCAAGCTGTATGTATTTCGATGTTGATGGTTTTGCGATGGTGAGCGTGGCATCGTCGTTCAGGATAAAGAGTTTGCCATCGGCCATAAAATAGGGGCCAAGTCCAAACCGGTTTTCCTGCCCGCTTATCCAAACCGGCTTTTTTGTGTCCGAAGGATTTACACAAATCAACTGGTTGCGCATGGTCCCGCCATCTTTCGGCATAATGCCAAACAGGTGACCCTGCCAGTAAATGGGTGTTTGTTGTTCGCTGGCCAGTCCGTCTTTTGGCAGATATTCAGTTAAAACCTCGATACTGAATTTTCCACTATTTTCTTTTAACTGAAACATCATACTGCCGGAGCCATAACCTGCTGTGATAAAAATTTTTCCATCGGGCATGCAAACCGGTGACGGCGCAATAACCGTATGATTCCATGCTGTTGTTTCCCAAAGAATTTTCCCTGCATCGGGACCGTCGGCCGCAATGCCAACCAAAGCGCCAATCGGGCTGTATACATACATTTTTCGCCCGCCGAAAGTAAATGGCATCACCGATGAGTGACTCATTTTCCAACCATTCGGGTTTGGTGTTTCCCAAACTTTTTGCCCGGTGGCGCAATCCACGGCAATCATCAGCGCTTTGCCACCAGTGGCGATAATGGCTAAGTTATTGTCGATAAGCGGACACTGGCCTGTGTACCACAATGGAATTTCCGATTCGTAATCTTTTGCCACATCAAGCCCCCAGCGCAGGTTTCCGTCTTTGCGATCGAGGCACATCACATGGCACATCGGGCCCATTGTCAAAATATAATCTTCGGTAACCGCCGGTATGGTGCGCGACATGCCGTGGTTTCGTTTAATGTTGAGTTTATAACCGCGTGCCCACTGTTCTTTTCCGTCGGCGAGCGAAAAGCAACGTAAAATGTCGGCGCGTTTTTCTTCGTTGTAGTCGAGTATATATGCCAGTCCTTTGTAAATGGCGGCTCCGGAGTGGCCTTCGCCCAATTCTGTCGACCAAAGGATTTTTGGGCCGGCGCTGCCAAATTTCTCTTTCAGTTTAACGGGTGATTTTGAAATATTGTCGAAGTCAGCACCCCGGAAACGAGGCCAGGTTTCTGAAAGTTCGGTGTATTCGGCGGAGAATTGCTCGAAAAGTTCACCAATTTTTACTTCCTGAGCTGCCAAACCTTTTCCACGGTTATCTGCGCCCGGCTCGCTGGTTTTGTAATCGTTGGTGGGGTCATTATTAATCCACCAAAGCAGCGAAATAACAGCAATTGCAGCAGTCGTGTAAATTGAAATATTTATGATTCGCTTACTGTCCATTACTTTTTTATATCATAAACCATTAACGCATCGCCATGCCTGATAAAAAGTTTCCTGTCATAAATAGCAGGATGTGCCCAGTGCGGACCTTCTCCGTCGGTGACTTTAAAAGTACTTATTATTTTCAGATTTTCGGGCGATGGCTCAACCAATGCTATGTTGCCGCTTTTTTCTTCGTAAATGTATAGCATTCCATCAGCATAAATAGTAGAACCCTTATTGAACCATTCTGTTTCCCAGTTTGTTCTTCCAGTCTTCCAATTCACGCTTGCCCAACGGCCTTTCGAATTGTTCTGCCAGTTTGAGCCGTAAAGGTTTCCGTCAACCAGAACTACGCCACCGTGGTGTGTGTCAAGTGTGTCGTTTTTCCAGATTTCCTGTACGTTTTTTCCGTCTGTCGAAAGCGCCAGCTTTGTACCGGGATGATTGTATCCGCTGGTAACAAAAATTTCACCATTGAAATAAACTGGAGGATTAGTGATAGCTCCCACTCCCTGTTCATGTAAATGATACCTGACAAGATTGTAATGCCAAAGAAATTCTCCATTGAGAGGATTTACGGCTATTAAATTTTCTGACGTTTGGGCCAGAATAATGTTCATTCCGTTGTACTGAATTAAAGAGGGTGAAGCGTATGATTTTGCCCCGCCAAGGCTTTTATTTTTCCAAACCAGCGAACCATCCTTTTTACTCAGGGCAACCATCGTATTTTCTTCACCACCCGTTGTAAAAATTACAACATCTTCAAGAACCAGCGGATTTTCAGCATCACCATGATCGAAGATTTCGCCGTTGTATTTTTTAATGGCGTCCACCTGCCAGATTATTTTTCCAGTTTTGGCATCAATGCAATTTACCTGTCCGGTACCGCTGGATACATAAATTTTGTCGTTTTCAAAAGTTGGCGTGCTGCGGCTGTCAGTGTACGATTTTGTCCACGACCGTCCGTAAACAGTTTCCCATAGTAATTCACCCTTTAAATTGTACGCTGAAAGAACATCTGTTGTGTCTTTCTTTATTCCGGTTACAAAAATGATGTCTTCAACTAAAATTGGGTGCGAATATCCCTTGCCTATACCTTCGATTTTAAGAATCAGTTCAGGTCCTTTTTCAGGCCATTGTTTAAGCAATCCCGATTCGTTAAAATGCCCTGTTCTTCCGATTCCCCTGAATTCGGTGATTTCCTGCGAAAAGAGGGAAGGGGTAACGAAAATGAAGAGAAGATACAGGATGAATTTCATGGATGAATAATTGTGATTGATATTGATTGAATTGATTATTTTTCTTTTATATCATAAACCATCAAAACGTCACCATGACGTAAAAGCAGTTTCCCATTGGCGATAAACGGGTGGGCCCAGTGTGGCCCGGCGCCTTTGGTAATTTTAAATTCACTGATGACATTAAAACCGGCAGGGTCAGGTTTAACAAGACCGACATTTCCTTTTTCGTTGTAACAATACAATAGTCCGTCGGCCATGATCATTGCGCCTTTTGTATCCCATTCATTTTCATACATTATTTCGCCGGTATCCCATTTCATGCTAACCCATTTTCCCCTTTTATTGTCGATCCAGTTTGAACCATATAAATAGCCGTCGGTTAAAATAACTCCGTGGTGGTGATTGTCGAAAATGGTATCTGTAAACACTTCTGAAACAGATTTGCCATCAGGCGCCATTTTTAACATTTTAGCATTGTAATCATATCCCATTGTCAGAAAAATCTTATCGTCCTTATAAATGGGAGTGTTGGTCCAGATTAATCCCGGCTGATCCCATTTTTCGGGATTATGATATTTGTAATTCCAAACAATCTCTCCGGTTTCGGGAATAATCGCCAGTAAATCGGTTCCAATGACAGCAAGTATATATCTGAAATCTTTGTATTTGTAGATGGTTGGTGAAGCATAAGCGCGTTGTCCGCCAAGGGATTTACTTTGCCAGACTAGTTTTCCTGTCATTTTATCGAAAGCAACCACACTTGTTTTTGTGCCGCCGGGAGAACAAATTACGATATTGTCAACTATCAGCGGGGTTTCCGAATTTCCCCAGATATGATATTCACATTCAAAATCCCTGTCAACTTCAACCGTCCAGATTTCTTTGCCGATTTCACGGTCAAAACATGAAAGGCGACCGGTTCCGCTTTGAACATATATGCGGTTGTCTTCAACAGTTGGTGTACTGCGGGTATCGGGAAACGACTTATTCCATGAGCGACCATAAGGAACCTGCCATTTGATGTTTCCCTGCATGTCGATAGCGGAAAGGTAATCAAGCGTGTCAATCATTCCGGTGGTGTAAATCATATCGGCGGCTAAAATGGGCGACGACCAGCCTTTGCCAATTTTTTCCACTTCCAGAATTTGCTGAGGACCACCTTCCGGCCAAACTTTTAAAAGCCCGGTTTCGGTAAAATGGCCGTCGCGATTAGGTCCGCGCCATTGCACAAGTTGTGAAAAAACTGTTAATGATGTTATTAAAAACAATAAACTTAAGGTGATAAATTTCATATATATTAATTTACTGAATGATTTAAAAACTGGTAAACTGTTAAACTGTTAAATTGTTAACCTGATAAATTGATAACTGGTAAATTGTTGATTTTCTGTTGGGTTATTTGACTCTATAGACGATAAGGGCATTGCCATGTCGAAGGTATAATCTTCCGCTATCGATTACCGGGTGTGACCAGTGTTGATCGGAACCCATGTCAACCTTGGTTTGGCCCGCAATTTTAAATCCGGCAGGCGTAGCTTCCACAAGCGCCAGCTCTCCTTTTTCGCTGTAACAGTACAACATTCCGTCTGCAGCTATTACCACACCTTTGCCAATGGTTTTGTCGGCATATTTTTCTGCGCCGGTTTTCCAGTCAACACAGCGCCATTCGCGGCTGTTATCGCCCGAACCGTACAAATATCCGTTCAAATAAACCATTCCGCCGATGCGGCTGTCGAGTTTTTCGCTAAACCAGGCTTTTGTTACGCTGCTGCCATCGGCACTTAATTCGAGTTTAACCCCGCCCTGGCCGTATCCGCTGAAACAAAAAAGTCCTCCGTCATGATAAACCGGTGTGTTGGCATGAACCTGGTACCGATTGGTTTGCGGGTGCGACCAAAGCATTTTTCCCGTTGATGCGTCTATCCCGATTATATGATCTGCTGTCATTGTAACCAGTAATTTTCTTGCAGATAAACTAATCAGCAGTGGGGTGCAATAGGCAGAAGTTTCACCTTTTCCCGGCGACGACCATACCAAATCGCCATTGGTACGATTGAGCGCAACAATATTGTTTTTCTTACCGCCCGGGGTTACATAAACCAAGCCTCCGTCAACAACAACGGTTTCGGTTACGCCCCAACGGATATTTTTTCCATCGAAATCTTTAAAAACATCTTTTTTCCATTTTACTTTTCCATCATTTGTATTCATGCAGGTAAGAACGCCAAGTCCGGAAAAGATGTAAAGTAAATCGCCTGCAATTACCGGTGTGGAACGCGAACCCGGATAACTTTCGCTGAATTCTGATCCGTAAGACGCTTTCCATTTTAATTTTCCGTCAGGTGTTAATGCATAAATATAACCAGTTGATTCATCCATGCCCGAAACGTAGATTAATCCGTTGGCAATCGCAGGAGAGGAGTGACCCTGACCTAAATCATTGAAATGCCATATAATTTCAGGCCCGTTTGCAGGCCATTTTTTTAGTAATCCGGTTTCATTATAAATTCCGTTTCCGTTTGGACCACGCCATTTTGTTGGCGTTTGGGCATTTGTGAATAAGCTTCCAATAAAAATTACTGAAACAAGTATAATTGCTTTTCCATTCATGGTTTTAAATTTAAAATCAGGCCCTAAAATAGAACCAAAAAGTAACATTTACAACGTGTTATTGCAATTTATTACATGTCTAAATAGTAATATATGTTTACATTTTATTAAGGAGTTGTTAACAAAATGAATGTTAAAGATATCTAGTGAATATCTTTTGTGACATGCTCAAATGTTACGGCTTGTTACCTCGATTTAATTCCGGCGGATGCAAACCACCGCACCGTGCTAAAGTTCGCACTTGCCGAATATTTTTTCCACCGCTTTTACCCGAAAATCAAAAATTTTCTTTAGCTGTTTTTTGATTAAAATTGAATTCGCAATTGAACCCAAAATTCCAAACGGAGGTTTGTACGAAACAATATCAGTCATAAGTACACCACCTTCGACAGGTTCAATTTTATGTTCGTGGTGCCACATAAAATAGGGACCAATCCGCTGTTCATCAACAAAATATTCTTTTTCTTTTACGTGTGTTATTTCGGTAACCCAAGTCATTTTTATTCCCAAAACCGGGCTGACTTTGTAACTGATTATCATTCCCGGGTACATTTTTTCGCTCAGCAATTTCGAGGTAATGTTAAAACCCATGTACCTGGGCGTTATTTTTTTCAGGTTGGCCGGCGATGAAATAAAATCCCAAACCTGATCGATTGAAGCAGGTATTTTCTGTGTTTTATGTAATTGATAGAATCCCATGATTTTAATTTTTAATGGTTGATATTCCTCCATCGATATGTAAAATCTGTCCGGTTATCCATGCTGATTTTTCTGAAAGCAGAAATTCAGCAAGATTGGCAATGTCTTCCGGTTTTCCGATTTTCTTTAACGGATGCCGCTGTGCATTTGACTCCTTTTTTTCGTCGGAATTTAATAACCGCATTGCCAGCGGTGTATCTGTTAAAGAGGGTGCGATACAATTCACCCGTATTTTCGGGGCAAATTCAGCTGCAAGCGACCGTGTTAATCCTTCAATTGCGCCTTTTGAAGCTGCTACCTGAGCATGGAAATTGAACCCACTTTGCACAGCCACGGTCGAAAAGAGTACGATTGAGGCAACAACAGAATTATCTATTTTTGGAATTACCGCCTGAATTGTTTGAACTGCACCCAAAAACTGAAGTTTGTAATCTTCCAGAAATTCATCGGGTGAAATTCTTTTAAATGGGTTTAAATTTATTGAGCCCGGACAATAAACCAGTCCGTTTATTTTGTCTGGAATAAAACTAAAATCGCATTTTTCGTCCATTATGTTTAACGGGAAATATTCGATGTTGGAAATACTTTCCATCGGGCTTTTAAAGTATGTTCCAAAAACCATGTTTCCGTTTTCCGATAACTGGTGAGCCAGTTGCAATCCGATTCCGGAGGAAGCTCCAATAATCACTATTTTTTTCATGTTACTCGGCAAGTTTTTTTAACATTCCATTAAAAATCAATCCATGAAAAGGCATTACTGAATACCAGTAAATTCTTCCCAGTAATCCCAGCGGACGGAAAGTGGCGGTTTGATAAAGTACATTATCCTTTATTTTGAATTCAAGCCAGGCTTCTCCCGGAAGTTTCATTTCGGCATAAAGCAAAAGCCTTTTTTCGGAACGGTTGGCATAAAGAACACGCCAGAAGTCAAGCGATTCGCCAGTTGTAATATTCTCTGTGCTTTTTCTCCCGCGCCTCAGTCCCACGCCGCCAAACAATTTGTCAACAAATCCCCTCAATTTCCAAAGCCAGTTGGCGTAATACCATCCCTTTTTTCCTCCGATTGTCCAAATGCGGGTTAACGTTTCGTTTTCGTCACTTATCTTTTTTTGCCTGAAATCTTTAAAGCAGCCAAATTTTGGAATTTCGAGTAGTTGCGATACTCCTTTATTCAAAGCGTCGTTGGCAAGTGCATCTGTCCAGCTTGAAAGAACTTCCTGCTGGGCAATTTTGTCGAATGCACTTTGTACAGCCTGTTTGTAAGTGAGTAGTTCGATTCCCAAAATTTCGTTAAGGTTGTTGTTGCGGCAAATAATTTCAACTTTCATGCTGTTTACCAGATTTACAGCGAGTTTATAAGAGGTTGAAGTAACAAAATACAACCAATACGATGATAGTTTGGGTGTCATTACAGGTACACTTATTATTGTCCTTTTTAAACCCCTGACTTCGGCAAATTGCAGCAACATTTGTTTGTAAGTCAACACTTCCGGACCACCAATATCGTAACTTTTATTGTATGTTTCTTCGCGCAAAATTACCCTTGTCAAATATTCAATTACATTTCTAACGGCAAGTGGTTGCGACCGGGAGTTGAGCCATTTTGGGGCAATCATTACAGGGAGTTTTTCCACAAGGTCGCGTATTATTTCGAACGAAGCACTTCCCGAACCTACAATAATTCCGGCTCTTAATGATGTTAAATTGAATGTTGATCCAAGTAAAATTTCTTCAACACGTTTTCTTGACAGTAAATGTTTCGATAGTTTTTCGTCGTTTATAATTCCGCTTAAATAAATTACCTGTTTAACGTTGGTTTCCTGCAGTCGACTTTTAAAATTAACTGCTGAAAGCGCTTCCATTTCTTCAAATTCATCGATGGAAGACGACATGGAATGAATCAAATAATAAGCAATATCAATGTCTTTTGGAATGTTTTTAAGTGTTTCATTTTCCAGAAAATTGACTTCAATTACCGATAAATTATTGCTTTTATATTTTTCGATATCAAACCGCCTTTTATCGCGGACGCAACAAATTACTTCGTGCCCTTTTTGCAGTAATACAGGAAGCAGTCGTTGCCCAATATATCCGGTGGTTCCCGTTAAAAGTATTTTCATTTTTTAATTGATATTGTTTAAATATTTTCCTATGTTCTTTAAACAAAATGAGACATGAAAAGTTTCGATTTATATTTAAAAGATTAAAAGCGAAACAAAATGGTCAACTGTGAAATATTTTCCTGCTGAATAAATGAAAATTCTGCCCCATTCAAAAAATCCAATCTTTGATTTCGCTGAACTCCCCACATGATTAGGTCGAAAATCATCAGGAATCCGCCTTGTAAAATTACCGAATTTCCATAACCTTTCAGTAAATCCTGTTTATTAAGGTTGGTGTTGGAAAGATGTTTTAAAAGAAAGCCTGTTCCGATATAAACCACATCAAGACCGGCATTGATGAGATAAAGATTTTCAGTTTTTACATGTCTTGCCATCATTTCATCGGGCGACAGCATTGAAATGTCAGTGTTAAAGTTGTTGTAAAGTACAAATCCTGCAATCCCCAGATTCACTGTATTCCAAAATAAATTCATTTGGTGAAAATATTTTGAACTTCCGGTTGAATTGGACCAGCCAATTGCTCCAAAGGCAATGTTGGCAACTGCCCAGCCTCCCAAAACATACATTCCGGTAGAATTAATTTGATTGCTTTTTCTGTAAAAATCAATGGTTTCAGATTCCTGTGCAAATGCCAGTGAAAAGGCAACGATTGCAAAAAGCAAAGTCAGAATAGCAACTCTCATCGGTTAAGGATTTTATAAGTTCCCAATGTACAAAAAAAAAGTCCTGCCACACACGGATATTTTCCTTTTGGCAAGACATAATTTCTATGTTTTAAATCTGAATGACGGATTATTCAGTCACAACCTTTGTCTGCCGTTTTCTGTCGTGTTCGTTCAAAAGGATTTTTCTGATACGCATGTTTTTAGGTGTGACTTCGATATACTCGTCGTTGCGGATGTATTCCATGGCTTCTTCGAGCGAAAATTTAACAGCCGGTGCGATGCTTGTTTTGTCGTCGGAACCCGAGGCCCGCATGTTCGACATTTTCTTTGTACGGATGATATTCAGTGTTAAATCGTCCTGCCGGGTGTTTTCTCCAATAACCTGGCCCATATAAACATCTTCGCCCGGGAATACAAAAAACCGTCCACGGTCCTGTGCCTTATCAATAGAATATGCAATGGCAGTTCCTGTTTCGAGCGAAATAAGTGCACCATTTCTGCGGACACCAAGTTCTCCTTTCCATGGTTCGTAAGCATAAAACCGGTGCGCCATAATTGCTTCGCCTTCGGTAGCAGTTAACATTTGATTGCGCAGACCGATTAATCCACGCGCCGGAATCAAAAAGTCGAGGTGGGCGCGTTCGTTTTTTACTTCAATTGTCTGGATATCACCTTTACGTTGTGTAACCAGTTCAATTACTTTTCCTGAAAAAATTTCAGGAACATGAACGGTTAATGCTTCGATGGGTTCGTGTTTTCTTCCGTCAATTTCCTTGATAATTACTTTAGGCTGACCCAACTGCATTTCGAAACCTTCACGGCGCATCGTTTCCACCAAAACCGAGAGGTGAAGAATTCCACGACCGTAAACCAAAAATGAATCGGCCGAATCAGTTTCTTCCACTTTGAGCGCCAGGTTTTTCTCTGTTTCTTTGAACAGGCGATCGCGTAACTGGCGGGAAGTAACAAACTTGCCATCTTTTCCGAAGAAAGGAGAATTATTAATCGCAAACAACATGCTCATGGTTGGTTCGTCAACCTTAATTGGAGCCAGACTTTCAGGTTCCTCGCCATCAGCAACAGTGTCGCCGATATCAAAACCATCCAATCCGAGAACAGCACAAATTTCGCCTGAAGGAACAGGATTTTTTGTTTTTTCCTTTCCCAGTCCCTCAAAAAGGTACACCTCCTTGAGAACCGTTTTCAAAACAGTTCCGTCACGTTTCATGAGCGAAACCTGCGAGCCGGGAATTAATTGTCCGCGGGTAACTTTTCCAACGGCAATCCGTCCGGTGTATGAAGAATAATCGAGAGAAGTGATGCGCATTTGCAGCGAACCTTCTATATGTTTGGAAGCAGGAATGTATTCTAAAATAGTATCAAGCAGATAGGTAACATCGGTGGTTTCTTTTTTCCAGTCGGGTCCCATCCAACCAGCTTTCGATGAGCCGAAAACTGTCGGGAAATTGAGCTGATCTTCAGAAGCCTCGAGACTGAACATCAGGTCGAATACCTTTTCCTGGGCAATGTCGGGCGTACAGTTCGGTTTATCTACTTTGTTGATTACAACGATGGGTTTTAATCCCAGTTCGATTGCTTTTTGCAAAACAAATCTTGTTTGCGGCATTGGGCCTTCGAAGGCGTCAACAATGAGTAAAACTCCATCGGCCATGTTTAAAACGCGTTCCACTTCACCGCCAAAATCGGAGTGGCCGGGTGTGTCGATGATATTAATTTTGGTGTCTTTGTAGCGAACCGAAACGTTTTTCGCCAAAATGGTAATTCCGCGTTCTTTTTCCAAATCGTTGCTATCCAGTATTAAATCTCCCATAATCTGATTGTCACGGAAAAGATGTACCTGGTATAAAATCCGGTCAACCAGTGTTGTTTTGCCGTGGTCAACGTGGGCAATAATTGCAATATTTCTAATTTCTGTCATTTTCTATATCTAACGTAAAACTCTCTAAGCAACAGCTGAATACCCGATTTGTTCTTCCTTTCTTTCAGTTATTCAACTAAATAGCAGATTTGGTTTTTCAAACCGGCGCGCAAAAGTAAGAAAGATTTGGTGCAACAAGGCACCCTTGCAATTAATTCGGTTGATTTGAGGGTAAAATTAATATCTGAAGATTGAGTGGTGGAATTTTTTCATCGTGTTTTAAAATCATGGACTTGGAAAAATCCATTTCCCGATTTTTTGTCAGTCATATAATAATCAAACCGAAAAATTATGGGTGATTATTTCGTTTTAAACCGAAGAATATACCGTATTATTTTAGGTTTGAAACGAAAAAATTTAGAAGAAAATGCGCTAAGTAGTTCGTTTCTAGTTATTTTATCAAATATAAAAACTTCTCAGTCCTCAAAACCATTTTGTCGCCAATAAATACGGGCACTGCTTTAACTGTTTCACCGATATTATTTTCGGCTACAAGTTGAAAAGTATCGCCGGGTTTGATAATGGTACATTCGCCTTTTACATTGAAGAAGTAAATATTTCCGGCAGCATAAACGGGCGATGAGTTGAAGTTGCCCTTTAGTTCGTGTTTCCAGATTACACGTGCAGTTTTGGCATCGATGCAGCTTGCCATTCCACGATCGTGAACCATGTACATTTTTCCGTCAACAATAACCGGCGTTGGAATTTGAGGTACTTCGTCCTCATACATCCATTTTACATGAGTTCTTGTAACATCGCCTTTCCCGGTAGGATCAACAGCATACTGACGGGTAAAAAAAGGCACATTATCGATAAAAATCCAGCCCGAGTTAATATACACCAATCCGTCCCAGTACAATGGCTGACTTACGGTTGAGTCATAACCATATTCAACGGTCCAGATAACTTCGCCGGTATTAACGTCGTGGGCAAAACACATAAATGCCGAGTTGCTGATTAGTAATTCTTTTCCTTCCACTTCAATCACGATTGGTGTTTGGTAAGATTTACGGTAAACCGGTTCCAGCTGGTTATAAATTTCTTTCGGTCGTATGCTTTTCCAAATGGTTTTTCCGGTTTTTTTATCGAGCGCTGCTACATACGGATCTTCAGTACCTTCGAGATGAACAATCAACATGTCTTTATGCAGAATGAGGGAAGAAGCGGGTCCCTGCATGTGATCGCACGGCATATCCTGGCGTTTCCAAACCACTTCAAAATTGTTTGTGTTGATACACGCTGTTCCAAAATTTCCGTAATGAACATACACAAAACCCTCTTCAATGCAGGGAGTTGGCGTTGCATATGAATTTGTCCCATGAATCCGTTGCGGATCTTCCGCTATGAATATGGTTTTTTCATCGAGCAGTTTACCTGTTTTCAAATCGTAACACAGAGTGTAAAATTCTTTGCCGTCTTTTGCCGCCGAAGTCAGCCATATTTGATTGCCAAAAACCACCGGAGACGACCAGCCCAGGCCTTTTACTGGTGCTTTCCATTCAACATTGGTTGAGTCGCTCCAATGCAAAGGGGCAGTTTTAACTTGCGCATGGCCGTCCATTTCGGAACCCCGAAAATGGGTCCAGTTTTCTGTTTGCTGAGAATAGGATATTGAAACGGATAAAACAAAAACAAAAGTGAAAAGTAATATTCTGCGGTTCATAACAAATGGTTTAGAATCATGAAAGCCAAAGTTAACCGAAAAACGGAGAATCTAAAATTTGAAATTGGGTTAACCTGTTATACACCACTTTTCATAAATAATAATGTTGTACAACAACATCTGAAAGTTGAAAATGCTGTGTGATTATCAGGTTTCAAACATAAAAAAAGCTCACCTTTAAGGCTTTTTAAAAAACAGGGTAAAAAGTTTGAAAACAAACCCGGCAATAAAAGTGTTTATATAAAGCAGACAAGTCGTAAAACATTAAAAATGAGAAAAGTATTACTGTTGGGTGCCGGAATGGCAGCTAAACCTATTGCCGGATATATTCCCGACAACAACATACAACTTACTATCGCAAGCCGCACCCTTTCGAAAGCTGAAAAAATTATCGGAAACCGCCAAAATGGAAAACCAATTTTTTGGAATGCAGATGATATGACAACCCTTGAACAACTGATTTCAGGAAATGACCTTGTAATTAGTTTATTACCAAGCAAATATCATGTTGCCGTAGCAAGACTGTGCATCAAACACAAAAAAAACATGGTAACCACTTCGTATGTGTCGCCCGAAATGAAGGCGCTGGATGGTGAAGCAAGTGAAGCCGGCATTATTATACTGAACGAAATTGGTGTTGACCCCGGATTGGACCACATGACAGCGATGCGCATTATCGACAAGGTAAAAAGTGAAGGAGGGAAAATAAAGGAGATTTACTCATTTTGTGGCGCACTCGCTGCTCTCGAAGAGGCCGACAATCCCTTTAAATACAAGTTTATCTGGTCGCCAAAAAAAATATTAATGGCAGGAAACAACGGCGCAAAATATTTAAGGGATGGTGAAATCGTGGAAATTCTGCCGGAAAAATTATTCAAAAATCCGATGAAGGTTGATTTTCCGGAAGTAGGCGAAACGGAAGTTTATCCTAACG
Organism: Draconibacterium sp.; assembly: GCA_035467235.1. Classification (GTDB taxonomy): domain Bacteria; phylum Bacteroidota; class Bacteroidia; order Bacteroidales; family Prolixibacteraceae; genus Draconibacterium. Next base: position 15,952 of record DATITY010000474.1, read on the forward strand.
GTGATTCGCTGGCATATATTGATATATATGATTTGCCCGATATTGAAACCATGTACCGCGGCACGTTTCGCTATCCCAACTGGTGCGAAAGCATGGACGCCATGAAAATGCTGGGACTCCTTTCAACCGAAATCCAGAATTTTGAAGGCAAAACATATAAGGAAGTGGTGGCCGAAAAAATGGATGTCTATCCAAAAAATGTAAAAGAAAAGGCCGCCGGAAGACTGAAACTAAATCTTCATAGTCCAGCGATTGTTGCATTGGATTGGTTGGGTTATTTCAGTAACGAAAAAGTGAATCTGGCAACAGGTTCAACTTTTGATATTACAGCCGATTTGATGCTCAAAAAAATGATGTTGCCCGATGGTGCGCGTGACATGGTAATCATGCTTCACACATTTTTAATCGAAAAAGCCAATGGACAAAAAGAAGTCATAAAATCACGGCTTCTCGATTTTTCAGTAAATGGCGATACATCGATTGAACGAACAGTTGCGTTGCCCGCTGCCATTGCCGCTAAATTGATTTTAAATGGTGAAATTACCGAAAAAGGGGTGCAAATTCCAGTTTCCAAATCCATTTACGAGCCGGTTTTAAACGAACTCGAAAAACTGGGAATTTCCATGGTTGAAGAGAGGGGATTGCCTGAGGAAAGGCTAAATTAAAAATGTTAAATTAAAAATTAAAAATTAGAGAAACACCTGCTGTAGGAATTATCATCAGGTAATCTATAATTTCAGATTATCATCGAATTATTATTCATAGCATGACTCACAGTCATACTATTAATATTTGGAATTTATCGTTATTGCTGCTTTGTATGAAACTGAATATCCCCACCCCTTGAACGTGCATCTTTTACCATTTTTTGAAACTCTTCGGGTAAAGAATCTAATGATTGAATAAATCCATCGACCATTACATAATTATTGAATGGATTGCTATCCGACATCTTTTTCGTTGAAAAATCCGGGTCATAATATCTCAACTTAAACATATCCTTTATTATTTTGGCCTTTGACGAGACGGTTGAAACTTTTTGACCAAAATAATCACAAATCTGCTCACCGGTCATAAATGGCTCAAAAGATTTATCGAACAGAAAATTAATAGAGCCAATAGCATAAACTACAGCGGCAGCCCAAATCTCCAATTGCCCCCGTTGAAATGGGACTTCACGTTTTCTCCCCATTTTTTTTATCAACTTTTCACACAATTGTAAATAATCATCATCGAGATTCTGAGTACAGAATGATCCCACCATCTCAAAAAGTTGATATTCTTTTTCCTTTAATTCCTGCTTTGAAATCATTGTATCGCTTGTTTGATAACATTTTAAAATCATTATTTAAAATCAACGCATATGATAATCGCGTCACCCGATCATCCACAATATCAATCGAAACACGCTTCCCTTATTTCCTTCAAGCATTGTAACATTCATTCATTCCCGCATTCCCGCATTGTTCAGTTACAGTACCTCTTTATAATATTGTAAGCCCCGTAAATACCCAGTTCTCCGGCGCGACTTAAATCGAGTGCGCCACCTTCGAGATCATCCATGTAAATTTTGGTTAATCCGCGGTTAAAATAGGCTTCTGCAAATTCGGGTTCAAGTTCAATAGCGCGATTTAAATCTTCCATGGCACTTTTGTATTCGCCAAGCCTGATTTTAATGAATGCCCGGTTAAAGTGACCAAAAAAGAAAGTTGGATTTAAGAACAGCGTAATTTCGTAATCATCGAGTATCTGCTTGTAATCCAATGCCGCTGGTTCAGTGCTAAAACCATTGCTTCCGGGATTTCTTTCGCCAATCTTTACACTTATTTCATTACTGGTCCCGGCAAGAAGTTCAATTTCTTCGAGCATTTTATACCTGCAGTTTGCCCGTACAAAATAGGCAATACTCTGTTTCTCTTCCAGTTCAATAGAGCGGTTTAAATCATCGAGCGATTTGTTGTAATTCCCTGTCAGACTGTAAAATATACCGCGGTTTAAATAATTATGGCTGCTTTGCTGAATCTGAATTTTCTCGTTGAAGAACAGGATAAAATTTTCAAAAACATCTTTGTATCCTGCATTCGATTTGTTCGAAATGGTTAACAGCGGATCGTAATTGTTTTTTTCATTTATCTCGTTAATAGCCATGTTGTAATATTGAAAACGGTCGTAATCGACAGCGTTTTTTTCGAATGCCGAAATAATAAAAATAGGCTGCAAATCGATTACAATGTTTTTATTTTGCACAAGCCCGTCATCAACTTCACCCTCGTCAGAAGGTAACTCACGCGAGTCTTCAATCATCAGATTCGTCCGGCGCTTATTTTTGTTGTTTTTTGGCTCGTCCTCGTCAAATAAACTTTCTTCAGCTTCTTCGCTTTCCGAATCCGAATTGGCATCCACATTTTGTGCTGTTGCCTGGTTTTGCGTGTTTTGCTGAGTTTGATTATTCTGAACTGAATCCAGTGTATTTTGATTTGTCGATGCCTGATTTCCCTGGTTATTTTGCTGATTTTGACCCGACTGCTGGTT